>NZ_CATNVN010000211.1:0-2509 GCF_951230505.1 uncultured Neisseria sp. | reverse complement strand
TTGACCTATCCTAATAATTCTTTTAGGACTTTTTTTTCAGGATTTTAAGATTTTTTGCGGCAGCATTTTTCGGCTGCCGCGCCAAACTTTTCTTTCGGATAAATATGTTCCATATTGTTGAAAAATATAAAACACCCGCCCAGATTGTTTTAGGTATCATCGGTCTGACCTTTATCGGATTCGGTGCCAATAATTTGTCTTCGCCGGGTTCTGATTACATTGTCAAAGTCGGGGATGAGAAAGTCAGCGAACACGCTTTACAGATTGCGATACAAAACGAGCAGGCTGCCGGCAATAATGCGCCTTCGCGTGATGCTATATTCCAATCGTTATTGCAACGTGCTTATCTGAAGCAAGGTGCCAAGCTGATGGGCATTGCTGTGTCTCAGGAACAAATCAAGCAAGTTATTGTGGATGATCCGAATTTTCATGATGCTTCCGGTAAATTCAGCCAGGATTTGCTCAAGAAATATTTGGATCAACGCAGGATGACCGAGGATCAGTTCGTTGAAGATATCCGTGAACAGTTCCAATTGCAAAATCTGTTGAATTTGGTGCAAAACGGCGCTTTGGTCAGCGATGCGCAAGCGCGTCAGTTGATTAACCTGACTCAAGCAACACGTACCATCCGTTCATTTACTTTCAGCCCTGAAGCATTTGCGGCACAAGTAAAAGTAGATGATGCGGCTTTGCAAAAGTATTATGAAGCGCATAAGAAAGATTACTTGATTCCTCAAGCCGTTAAGCTGGAATATGTGGCTTTGAACATCAAGGATTTGGCTGACAAGCAAACCGTCAGTGCGGAAGAAGTACAAAAAGCTTACGACAGTAAAAGCGTAGATTTGTCGCCAAGAGCTGAAATTGCGCATATTTTCATTCCGGTTATGCCTAACGGAGATGAAGCAAGCAATGCAGAAATTAAAGCCGAAGTGGACAAAATGGCTGCGGAGCTTAAAGCACATCCGGATTCGTTTGCCGAGCTGGCGGCCAAGTACTCCAAAGACTTGTCCAGCAGCAACAAAGGCGGCAATTTGGGTTATCTAAGCAAAAGCGGTGGCAGCGGCTTTGGGCCGGAATTCGATAAAGCGGCATTTGCATTGGGCAAAGGCGAAGTCAGCGATACCGTTAAATCATCTTTGGGTTATCACGTCATTAAAGTTTTGAATGTCGAAGCTGAGCCGACTTTGGAACAAGCCAAGGCGCGTATCGAAGCAGCCTTGAAACTGAAAAAAGCAGCTTCTGCCTTTAATGCTGCGAAAGAAAAACTGGGTGAAGATACCTTTAATGATCCATCTTCTTTGGCAAAAGCAGCCGCCAATTCAGGCTTGAAAGTGGAAAACCTGGATGAATGGGTGACCAAAGCGGGTGCGAAAGAGGCCGGTTTGCCTGAAGCGTTGATTAATGCAGCGTTTAGCGACGATGTACTGAAGAAAAAACACAATTCTGAAGTAATTGCCATCAATAACGAAACCGTTTGGGTCATTCGTGCGAAAGAAGTGCGCGAAGAGAAAATTGCACCATTTGCAGAAGTGAAAGACAATGTCCGTGCAGCATATCAGCGCTCTGAAGCCGCCAAACTGGCAGAGAAAAAAGCCCAGGAAACTTTGGCCGCATTGAAAGCCGGTAAAGCTGCCGATGTTCAATGGTCGCCTGTTTCTCAATTGAGCGCGCAAGATGCACGTAAAACCATGTCTCCGGAGGCTTATGCGGCTTTGCTGAAAGCGCGTCCTGTCGGCGGCAAACCTGCGTATACATTGTTGGAAGGTATGCCTGCGCCGGTAATTATGGAAGTTCAGAGTGTTTCTGCTCCTGAAAATGCCGATTCACAGATTCCGGCTGCCAAACAGGCTTTGGTTCAGCAGCTTTCCGCCAATGTGTTCGATGCCTTGCTCCAGTATTTGGGTAAGAAAATCGATCGTACGCAAGGTGCACAACAAGTTAATAATGCTGCCGAATAAGCAGAATATTAGAGTAGGGCAGCCGGATGAATTCCGGCTGTTTTCTTATTTTTAGCTATCTTTTAAAAGGCCGTCTGAAATCATGAGTAAAAATCCTGATGCCTTTGTCCGCTTGATTAATGCATTAAAAATTCTGCCCAATGTCGGCCCGAAATCCGCACAACGTATGGCCTACCAGCTTTTACAGTACAAACGCGAAGAGGCTCAGGAATTAGTGGACGCTTTGCAATTTGCTTTGAGGCAGGTGCAGCATTGTCGGCTATGTAACACATTTTGCGAAGGCGATTTGTGTGAAATTTGCGCAGACGAAAAACGCGATAAAAGCCGTTTGATGATTGTGCATATGCCGGCGGATGTCTCCAGCATGGAGGCGGCCAATTGCCATGATGGCCTGTATTTTGTTTTGATGGGGCAAGTCAGCCCGGCGCAGGGGATGGATATTTCGGCAGTGGCATTAGATAAGCTGGTTGCCCGTTTGCAGGCGAGTGATATTGAGGAATTCATCTTTGCGACCAACTTCACAGGTGAAGGCGATGCAACAGCTTATGTAT
>NZ_CATNVN010000210.1:0-2516 GCF_951230505.1 uncultured Neisseria sp. | reverse complement strand
GGAATTCGTTGTACATTTTGCTGGTGTCAAACAGGCAGAAATGTACAGGCGGAACCAAACTCAGGCTGCGTGGCTCGACAGAGCTGGACTTCAGCATAATAGTACCGGTACGGGCAATACCACATTTAGAGCCGCTAAAACCAGCCTCAATATCGGTAAAGAATTCGTTTTTCCAGTCGTCGATTTTTCGCTCAAAACCACACGCTTCAATATTAGTATCGGCCAAAGCTGCACGGGCCAGCTGACCATGTTCTGTTTCCAATGGGAGCAGAATGTTTTTCAAGCCTTTACCTTCGGCTGCTTGGCGGAATACTTGCGGCCAGTTGGATTTGGTAACCCAATAGATTTCAGTTTTGACGGCACGCATGGCGGCCGCCCAATGTTTCAAACGCTCGACATCGTTTGCCCAAGAAACACCCATTTTACGGTAATACTCGAAAACCGGCGGTTCTTCCATCGGCAAGGCATCGGCTTTTTTCAATTTCGCTAAAATATTTTCGCGCGCGCTCATGCTTTACCTCCGGTACGTTCCAACAGGAAAGATGCAATATGTTTCGGACGTGGCATATTGGGTTCGTCTTTGGCAATTTTACCGCCGATATTCATCATGCAGCCGCAGTCCGCGCTGATGATTTCAGTTGCGCCTGTTTCTTTCAGTGCTGCAACTTTGTCGGTTACCATCGCGCCGGAAATATCAGCCTGTTTCACAGAGAATGTACCGCCAAAACCGCAGCATTCACTTTCATGGTCATGAACGATACGTTCAACATTTTCCATACCGTCAATCAGCTGCCAGCCTGACACATGGACATTCATCTCACGACGCGCCGCGCAGGAAGTATGAACAGCCACTTTAACCGGCTCGCCTTTATCTTCAGGTTTGTAACCAATCGCCAGCAGGAAGTGGGTAAATTCAATGATACGATTGGCACAATCAATGGCTTTTTGTTCGTACTTGGTACCTTTAAACAAAGTCGGCCAGTGGTGTTTCATCATGCCGCCGCAAGAACCGGAAGGCACGACAATCGGCCAATTTTCAGGGAATAAATCCAGTTGCGCTTTGGCAACATCAAAGGCTTCTTTAGGATGACCTGACGAATAGGCCGGTTGACCGCAGCAGCTTTGCTCCATTGGATAATGGACACGGATACCCTGTTGTTCGATTAAAGTGATGGCATCCATACCGGCTTCAGGCATAAAAAGGTCGAGAACGCAAGTACCGAAGAAATAAGCATCGGTTGGCTTGCTGTCGAATACAGTGATTTGTGGTGGTTTGATTGCGCTCATTTTTTTGGAACGGGACAACCCGTTTTCTTGTGTAAAAATAAGATGGGTACTTTAAGTAATTGCTTGTAATGGGTCAAGTCTAATTTTAAAAAATAATATTAAAAAAGCATGACAAACCAGACAGACACCTCTCTCTTATTGATTTGATAATCTACATAATAACCACTATCAATAAAGAAATTGATGGATTCATTTTTTAATGAATGAAACTCGTACATTCTCTCTCTATTTAAAACAGAATAACTGCCTCTTTATAGAATTTTGATTTACATCAGAAGTCATGAACTTAATCTCTATGACACGTTTTTAGACGAAACAAGCAATCCGCTATGCTGTAAATATGTTTCAGACGGCCATATTGGAATAAAAAGATATCTAAGACAATAAAAATAAAAGTTTTTCTCACAAGACTCAGGCCGTCTGAAAGATAAGATCGTCAAAAGGCCTCTTTCCATCTGCTTAATCCTACTTTTAATCAAAATCAAACACTTAAAAATCATCGTTCCTAACCTTGAAAACCCTTTGCACACTCAAGCACTTCCAGTATCATTGAGACAGTTTCTTGACGCAAAATTACAGTCTTAGCCGCCCACAATCGGCATGGATTTGCAAAAGAAGTGAAACCAAGCTTCAAAACAATTTCACCTTAATTTCGGAGTAGGCATTATGTTGACCCAGACTCAACAGGTTGATTTGACCTTGCATCACCTTAAAGAACGCACCCTATCGATATACACTCCCGAACAGCGTGCAAGCATCGAGGCATCTGAAGACTGGAAACAGTTTGACAGACGACTTGAGGAACACTTTCCAAAACTGATGCACGAGCTGGACAATGTTTACAACAACAACGAAGCCGTCCTCCCCATGCTGGAGCAACTGATTTCCCAAGCATGGCAAAGCTATTCCCAACGCAACGCATCTTTAAAAGATATTGATATCACGCGCAAAAACGATCCTGACTGGATTTTGTCCAACAAACAGGTTGGCGGCGTGTGCTACGTCGATTTGTTCGCAGGCGATCTGCAAGGTTTGAAAGCCCAAATCCCTTATTTCCAAGAATTGGGTCTGACCTATCTGCACCTGATGCCCCTGTTTAAATGTCCCGAAGGCAAAAGCGACGGCGGCTATGCTGTCAGCAGCTACCGCGATGTCAATCCAGCTTTGGGCACAATAGACGACTTGCGCGATGTCATTGCCGCACTGCACGAAGCAGGCATTTCCGCCGT
>NZ_CATNVN010000209.1:0-2517 GCF_951230505.1 uncultured Neisseria sp. | reverse complement strand
GCGGCCTGATGGAGCGTTTTGCATAATGTGTTCTTTTTTCATCGGATAATCTCAGCTAAAAATGACGTTGTTTTTATTTTTTATAAGGTTACGATTCTAGCATAAACAGCCTGTTTCATGTTTGATTCGGCTGAATTTCCCTACGCTTATATTTCAAACACAACAAAAATGAAACAATCTGCCTGCTCAGTTTTCAGACGGCCTGACTGAATATTTAGTTCAACTTTATTCATCAAGCATTCCAAAAGCAAGGGACTGTACCGTAAAGATAAAACGTTTTTAAATTATCGATTATCTACTCTATGCTTGAAATTCCTATTACTTTGACTTAAAATACACTGCTTCTACGGCATAGACCGCTATGTCTGAAAAAGCACGTTACACAGCAAAATCAAAGCTGCGGAGCGTGTTTTTTTTTAGCCGAGATTTCCGAAGGCTGTCTTTTTTGTAAACAATTTTTATTTTTCAGACGGCCTGACCCATTTTTTCGAACCGACCATCATCAGGCAAACAGGATTCCATCATGACCACTCCGGCTCTTCTCGTTCTCGCTGACGGCAGCGTATTTCACGGCACATCAATCGGTTACGAAGGTTCGACTTCCGGCGAAGTCGTGTTCAACACTTCCATGACCGGCTATCAGGAAATCCTAACCGACCCTTCCTACTGCAAACAAATCGTTACCCTCACCTATCCACACATCGGCAACACCGGCACCAACGCCGAAGATGAAGAAAGCCGCAGCGTTTACGCCGCCGGTTTGATTATCCGCGACCTGCCGCTCTTGCACAGCAATTTCCGCGCATCCGAAAGCCTGCACGACTATTTGGTACGCAACAAAACCGTCGCCATCGCCGACATCGATACCCGCCGCCTGACCACCCTGTTGCGTGAAAAAGGCTCGCAAGGCGGTGCAATCTTGACCGGTGCAGATGCCACCGTTGAAAAAGCACAAGAACTGATTGCCGCATTCGGCAGCATGGTCGGCAAAGATTTGGCAAAAGAAGTTTCCTGCACGGAAACTTACGAATGGACCGAAGGCGAATGGGAGTTGGGCAAAGGTTTCGTTACACCTTCCGAACAGCTTTACCACGTCGTCGCCTACGATTTCGGCGTCAAAACCAATATCCTGCGTATGCTCGCATCACGTGGCTGCCGCCTGACTGTCGTTCCCGCACAAACCAGCGCGGAAGACGTCTTGGCACTCAATCCTGACGGCGTATTCCTGTCCAACGGCCCTGGCGACCCCGAGCCTTGCGACTACGCCATCAAAGCCGTACAAAAACTGATGGAAAGCGGCAAACCGATTTTCGGAATTTGCTTAGGACACCAACTGATCAGCCTCGCCATCGGCGCGAAAACCCTGAAAATGCGCTTCAGCCATCACGGTGCCAACCATCCGGTACAAGATTTGGACAGCGGCAAAGTCGTCATTACCAGCCAAAACCACGGTTTCGCCGTCGATGCCGACACTTTGCCTGCCAACGCACGCATTACCCACAAATCCTTGTTCGACAACACCTTGCAAGGCATCGAGCTGACAGACAAACCCGTATTCTGCTTCCAAGGCCACCCCGAAGCCAGTCCAGGCCCGCAAGATGTCGGTTATCTGTTCGATAAATTCATTGACAATATCAAAGCAGCAAAACAATAAAGCTGATTTTTTCAGACGGCCACACTCAACTCAACAACAGGCCGTCTGAAAACCAAACCTCAAAAAATATAAATTCAGGCACACTCTCAACATCTACACAGTCTGAAACCCAACCCTCGAATCAGAAAGGAAGAACTATGACAGAAAAACAAATGCGCATTCTTTCCGTCGTCGCCACCCTGACCGCCGTCGGTATGTACGTTTCCTATATCCCACAAATCCAAAACAACCTTGCCGGCAACCCCGGCTCGCCGCTGCAACCCCTCGTCGCCGCCATCAACTGCACATTATGGGTTGCCTACGGCTTTTTGAAAGAAAAACGCGACTACCCCGTCATGCTGGCAAACGCCCCGGGCATCTTTTTGGGCGTGATTACGGGGGTCACTAGTTGTTAAGGAAGTTTTCAGACGGCCTGTACAAAATAAAAACGCAAAAGGTCGTCTGAAAAAGAGTCACCAAAATATCAACGGCAGGAATTTTTCAGGTAGCTTTTTATCGAAAAGCAGATGGAACAAATGCCGCGAGCGTTTTTTCAGACGACCTTTGAATCCATCGGTAGGGTGTGTGCCGAAAGGCACGCACGCGGTGGGTTGGAGTTGCAGGGAAAATGGAGAACGCGTGCGTGCGTACCGCACACACCCTACATGAGGGCGACAACTTGCTTTTTCGGTTTCAGGCGGTTTAAAAAGGGGGCGTTACAGGCAAGTTGTTTGCTTCTTTATTTCTTAGCACAAAATGGAATGTAGTATGACTTTCATGGAATTTTTAGAGATGGTTGAAAACAATTTTGAAATAATTTCTGTGTGGGTGGCAGCAATTGTTTCATTTTCAGCTTTCCTTTTTCCACTACTCCCTGAAAAACT
>NZ_CATNVN010000208.1:0-2568 GCF_951230505.1 uncultured Neisseria sp. | reverse complement strand
GGCGGCTTGTCCAACGCCTTCCCCGAGCTCGTCAACGATGCCGGACGCGGCGCGGTATTCAAGCTGCGCGAAGTGCCGCTGGAAGAACACGGCCTCAACCCATTGCAAATCTGGTGCAACGAATCGCAAGAGCGTTATGTGTTGTCGATTTTGGAAAAAGATTTGGACACCTTCCGCGCCATCTGCGAACGTGAACGCTGCCCGTTTGCCGTGGTCGGCACGGCGACTGACGACGGCCATTTGAAAGTGCGCGACGATTTGTTCTCCAACAATCCCGTCGATTTGCCGCTGAACGTCTTGCTCGGCAAACCGCCCAAAACCACGCGCAGCGACCAAACCGTGAGGTCGTCTGAAAAACCGTTTAACGCGGGCGATATCGACATCACCGAAGCCGCCTACCGCGTTCTGCGCCTGCCTACCGTAGCCTCCAAAAACTTCCTGATTACCATCGGCGACCGCAGCGTCGGCGGCATGACCCACCGCGACCAAATGGTCGGCAAATACCAAACCCCCGTAGCCGACTGCGCCGTAACCATGATGGGCTTCAATACCTATCGCGGCGAAGCGATGTCTATGGGCGAAAAACCAACCGTCGCCCTGTTTGACGCACCCGCGTCAGGTAGAATGTGCGTCGGCGAAGCCATCACCAACATCGCGGCGGTCAACATCGGCGACATCGGCAACATCAAACTTTCTGCCAACTGGATGGCTGCATGCGGCAACGAAGGCGAAGACGAAAAACTCTACCGCACCGTCGAAGCGGTTTCCAAAGCCTGTCAGGCATTGGATTTGAGCATCCCCGTGGGCAAAGACAGCCTGTCGATGAAAACCGTTTGGCAGGATGGCGAAGAGAAAAAATCCGTTGTCTCGCCGTTGAGCCTGATTATCTCCGCATTCGCGCCGGTTCAAGACGTTCGCAAAACCGTTACGCCCGAATTGAAAAACGTCGAAGACAGCGTATTGTTGCTGGTTGACTTGGGCAACGGCAAAGCGCGTATGGGCGGCTCTGCATTCGGTCAGGTTTACAACAACATGACCGGCGATGCGCCTGATTTGGACGATACAGGCCGTCTAAAAGCGTTTTACAATGTGATTCAACAGCTTGTCGCCGAAGACAAACTCTTGGCATACCACGACCGCAGCGATGGCGGCTTGTTTGCCGCTTTGGTAGAAATGGCATTTGCTGCACGGTGTGGCTTGAATGTAGATTTGACCTCGTTGGTTGCCAACCAAGTCGACGTCAACGAAGCCAGTATCCGCGCATTGTTCAATGAAGAGCTGGGCGCAGTGATTCAAATTGACAAACAAGATGTTGCGGCCGTAGAAGCCTTGTTTAAAGAAGCTGATTTGGCACTGCATACCGTTGCAACCATCGGTACTGACGAGAAAATCGTTATCCGCAATCAGGCAGGCATCGTATTGGAACAAAACCGCGCCGACCTGCAACGCGCATGGCAGGAAACCAGCCACGCCATCCAACGCCTGCGCGACAACCCTGCCTGCGCCGACAGCGAGTTTGCCCTGATTGACGACAACGAACGTAGCGCATTGTTTGCCGACCTGAAATTCGACGTGAACGAAGACATCGCCGCGTCTTTCGTCAACAGCGGCGCGAAACCCAAAATCGCCATCCTGCGCGAACAGGGCGTGAACGGGCAAATCGAAATGGCAGCCGCCTTTACTCGCGCCGGTTTCGATGCCTACGACGTACATATGTCCGACCTGATGGTAGGCCGCGTCCACCTTGCCGACTTCAAAATGCTGGCAGCGTGCGGCGGCTTCAGCTACGGCGACGTACTCGGCGCAGGCGAAGGCTGGGCGAAATCAATTCTGTTCCACCCTGCTCTGCGCGACCAATTTGCCGCCTTCTTTGCCGATCCGAACACGCTGACATTGGGCGTGTGCAACGGCTGTCAAATGGTCAGCAACCTTGCCGAGATTATCCCGGGTACAGAAGCATGGCCTAAATTCAAGCGCAACCTGAGCGAGCAGTTTGAAGCGCGCCTGAGCATGGTTCACGTTCCCAAATCAGCCTCCCTGATTCTGAACGAAATGCAAGGCTCCAGCCTGCCCGTCGTCGTCAGCCACGGCGAAGGCCGCGCCGACTTCGCGCTTCACGGCGGCAACATTTCAGACGACCTCGGCATCGCGCTGCAATACGTCGACGGACAAAACCAAGTGACCCAAACTTATCCCCTCAACCCTAACGGCTCGCCGCAAGGCATCGCCGGCGTTACCAACGCCGACGGCCGCGTCACCATCATGATGCCCCACCCCGAACGCGTGTACCGCGCCGCACAAATGAGCTGGAAACCGGAAGACTGGACGGAACTGTCCGGCTGGTACCGTTTGTTTGCAGGAGCAAGGAAGGCTTTGGGCTAAATCGTGCCCTGATTGACTGATTGGCAAGAAAAGGTCGTCTGAAAACCTCAAATTAAGGTTTTCAGACGACCTTTTTGAAAATAAACAACTTCATAGAAATTATGGAAAACAATTTGGAGAAACTTATGTCTGATAGAAAAATTTTTAAAGATATGCCAGATGATGGAGCTTATATTGACTGGCTTA
>NZ_CATNVN010000207.1:0-2573 GCF_951230505.1 uncultured Neisseria sp. | reverse complement strand
GAAACGGGCTTGAACGCTGCCGATGCGCAGGTTGGTGCCCTCGAGGCGTGGTTCGAGAATGTTCATGATGATTCCTTCAATATTGGTGAAATAGGGATTCGGCTCGGTTTCAGACGGCCTTTTTATAAAGAAGGCCGTCTGAAACGAAATGGGGATGGGTTATTCTTGCGGCTGCCAATCGGCAACGGCTTGGAACTCGCCGTCTTCGTTCAATTCCCACGCGCTGCCTTCTGCCTGAGTCAGCAGGGGCGCGATGTCGGGATTGTCTGCAGTAATGGCGGAGAGGCTGACAATGCTGAAATTGTCGGGATTGTCGGTGTATTCGTCGGTTTCGTCGCCGCTGAAAATACGCCAGCCGCTGTCGTTTTCAAATACGGGGGCTTCGCGGTAGAGGAAGCCGACGGGCTCGCCTTGTTCGGCGACGGTGTTGGTAACGATGCAGCGGTCGAGTGCTGCGGCCAATGCTTGGGCAAATTTGTTCATGGAGTTGACAAAGAGATGATTTGGCATGATTTTACACGATTCGCCGCTTTTCCGCACGGATGTGTGCAGGGGCGGTTTAATGGTACAATGTCGGCAAGTGCCGTCAGGTTTGAACATGACGGCTTTTGATTGTTTATCGGCTTGAGGGACGCAAGAAACAATGAGCCAAAATAAAAAAGTTGCCGGTGTAGCCTTTTTATTTTGTTTCACTGCGGATGAGGCGTACTTTCCGGCTGTTTTTTTGAAAGTATGGAATGAAACCTGATTTGCTCAAACAGCAGGCGCATCGATCGATTCAAAAGCGTCTGGGCTATGAGTTCCGCAATATGGAGCTGCTCCAGCAGGCTTTGACCCACCGCAGCTACAATGCCAAACACAATGAGCGTTTTGAATTTGTCGGCGATTCGATTTTGAACTATTCAGTGGCGCGGATGTTGTATGACGCGTTTCCGAAATTGTCGGAAGGTGAGCTGTCGCGGATGCGAGCGGCTTTGGTGAATGAAGGTGTATTGGCTGAAATCGCGTTGGAAATGAATGTCGGCGACGGTTTGTATTTGGGTGCCGGCGAGTTGAAGAGCGGCGGTTTCAGACGGCCTTCGATTTTGGCAGACGCGATGGAGGCGATGTTTGCGGCGGTCAGTTTTGATGCTGATTTTTCTGCGGCGGAAAAAGTGGTTCGCCATTTGTTTGCGGAACGCGTGAAACGTGCGGATTTGAATATCGGCAAGAAAGACAGTAAAACTGCTTTGCAGGAAGCCTTGCAGGCACGCCGCTTTGCTCTGCCGAAATACCGAATCGAAGAGCAGGCGGAGCAGACGGCTGATGCGATGTTTGTGATTTCCTGCGATTTGGGCGAACTCGGTTTCATCTGCAATGCACGCGGCAGCAGTCGGAAAGTGGCCGAGCAAAAAGCGGCATGTGAAGCCTTAGAATGGTTGGAACAGAAGTTTCCTTTGAAAAAAGCTAAAAAATAATATTTCAGACGGCCTTTGAGAAAATGCAAAGGCCGTCTGAAACAATCAAGAAAGTCATATATAAATGGATATCGAAACCTTTTTACAAAACGAGTCGCAACACCCGACGGATTATCGTTGCGGCTTTGTGGCCATCGTGGGTCGTCCGAATGTCGGTAAATCCACGTTGATGAACCATTTAATTGGTCAGAAAATCAGTATTACCAGTAAAAAAGCACAAACCACGCGCAACCGTGTAACAGGTATTTACACCGACGACACGGCGCAATTGGTGTTTGTCGATACGCCGGGGTTCCAAACCAATCACCGCAATGCGTTGAATGACCGTCTTAATCAAAACGTAACCGAAGCGCTTAGCGGCGTAGATGTGGTGGTTTTTGTGGTGGAAGCCATGCGCTTTACCGATGCCGACCGCGTGGTGTTGAAGCAGTTGCCTAAGCATACGCCTGTGGTATTGGTGGTCAATAAAATCGATAAAGATAAAGCCAAAGATAAATTTGCGCTTGAGGCTTTTATCAATGAAGTACGCCAAGAGTTTGAATTTACTGCCAGCGAGGCAGTCAGCGCGAAACATGGCCTGCGTATTGCCAATCTTCTGGAACTGCTCAAGCCGTATCTGCCGGAAAGTATCCCGATGTATCCGGAAGATATGGTGACGGATAAATCCAGCCGATTCCTGGCGATGGAAATTGTGCGCGAAAAATTGTTCCGCTATTTGGGCGAAGAGTTGCCCTATGCGATGAATGTTGAAGTGGAGCAGTTTGAGGAAGAGGAAAGCGGACTGTTCCGTATTTATATCGCGGTGTTGGTCGATAAAGACAGCCAAAAGGCAATTTTGATTGGCAAGGGTGGGGAGAAATTGAAGAAAATTTCTACTGAAGCCCGCCTTGATATGGAAAAATTGTTTGATACCAAAGTCTTCTTGAAGATTTGGGTGAAAGTGAAATCCGGTTGGGCAGACGATATTCGTTTTCTGCGCGAATTGGGTTTGTAATGTAATGTGTTTGAACAAAGGCCGTCTGAAAAATTTTCAGACGGCCTTTTGTTTGATTAAGCCAATAATTCAGCCAGACGTTTGACGATTTCATCTGCCGCTTGGCGTTTCGATGTTTCCGG
>NZ_CATNVN010000206.1:0-2608 GCF_951230505.1 uncultured Neisseria sp. | reverse complement strand
TTGGCGGCTTGGCGGATGAGGCGGTAGCGGCAGGACGGGTTGTCGGTCGTGGTTTTGATATGGCTGTATTGTGTCCACGCGATTCGTGTGCGCTGGTCTTGGCTGTTGATGCTGATACATTCGAGGCCGTCTGAAAGCTGCTGTTTCAATTCGGAAGAAAGTGCGGCTTCCATTTGGTGTACTACCGGCGCATGGCTTTTGGCGGCGTTGAGCCATGGTAAAAACAGGGTCATCAGCAAGGCCCAGGCCAAGGTAACGCCGGCTGCCCAGTTGGTCACGGCTTGGCGGCCGCGGATGTTTTTACGCGTAATTGCCCAGAGCCATAACGGGGTAAACAGCAGGGCGACGGTCATCGGAATTGGGTCGATGTCGGGGATGTAATATGGGCTGAAATAGGCGGCGCGTTCGGCCAGTTTGGCAGGCCAGCCGTAGTTCATGGCGAAGAAGCCCAGCCACAGGAAGACGGCAATCAGACCAAATGCCATGATGCCGAACCAGTTGATAAATGCCGCTGCGCCGCGGCGCAGGCCGTCCAGTTGTGCCGCGCCGAGCAGGGCGAGTGGCGGCAACAGCCAAACGAGGTTGTCTTGTAGGCGTTGCGGGTTGATGGCGAGTAGGGCTGTCATGATAACCAGCCACGACAGGCTCAGAATGCCCCAGTTTTTATCGTGGATACGCGTGCGGCTGAGCGTCCATGCCGCCAGCGGCCAAGCAGGCAGGGCAAACCACAGCAGGTTTTTCAGATAATAGGGCAGGTTGAAGGCCGTCTGAATCTGATGGAAACCGCCGAATACGCCTAAGGAATAATGGTTGAACCAAATATCAAACCATTCGGGATTGGTTTTGGATAAAACCAGCGGATACAGAATCAGCAGGGGCAGGGAAACGACGATGGCGCCAATCAGGGTCAGCAGATAGCGTTTGCTTTGCCAAGTAGAATGGAACGACAGGGCAAGTGCCAAAAACATCATGGCCGCGGTCAGCAGATAGCCTGAGGAGAGGGAGAGTAAAACCCAGCCGCCGCACAACAGCAAAATGGCAATAATGACGCGGCGGCGTGCCAGTGAGAAGCCGCACAGAATCAATCCAAATGCAGCAAAGACGGCCGACATGGGATTGAGGAAGTGGGCGATGGGCAGTAAACCGATGCTGCCGATAAGGATTAAGACAACACTGCGGCCATGGTGTCTGCCGAGAAAGTTGAAACCGGCAAAACCGCAGGCGGTCAGTCCGATGGCGGTGAATACCACGCCGGCAAAACGCGCGGCATCATAGGCATCGGCTGCCCAAGGTGAAAACAGGGTTTGGAATGCGGTTGCCGCCCATAAAAAAGCAGGGGAGATGGTGAAATCGGGTTGGCCGAAGATTTGTGCAATTAACAGGCTGCCGCCGTTTTTCATGGATTCGGAGGCGGTAAAGAGGGAGGGTTCGGCAGGGTTCCACAAGTCATGCGAGAACACGCCCGGCCACAGCCAGGCAAAGGCCATCAGCAGCAGAAGCCATGGTTTTTCATGGGTTTTTTGGGGGCGGCGCGGATCGGGCGGTGTGTAAGTCAGCATGGAAGGTCAAAAAACGGTTGATTTGAATAGCAATGGTACAGGGTTTGACGGGTTTGCGCGATATGCCGGACTGGAGGGCTTTGTAAAACAATGCTTACGGCTCGTTTTTATCGGGTGTTTGGAATGATATGGTATTCGGTTGACGACAAAAAGCTCAGGCCGTCTGACAGAAATATTTCAGACGGCCTGAATGCAAAAAAGACTGCACGAAGCAGTCTTTTTGACAAAGCGGCAATTAGCGTTTGAACAGGTTGCCGAATTTGTTGTTGAATTTGTCCACACGACCGGTAGTGTCGACGATTTTTTGAGTACCGGTGTAGAAAGGGTGGCACAGAGAGCAAACCTCAACGTTGAAGCTGTCTTTTTCCATTGCAGATTTGGTCACGAATTTGTTGCCGCAAGAGCAGGTAACGTCGATTTCGTGGTAGTTCGGGTGAATACCTTGTTTCATTTGATTTCCTTTCGATTAAGCGGGCACAG
The DNA here is from genome assembly GCF_951230505.1 of uncultured Neisseria sp. Taxonomy (NCBI): domain Bacteria; kingdom Pseudomonadati; phylum Pseudomonadota; class Betaproteobacteria; order Neisseriales; family Neisseriaceae; genus Neisseria; species uncultured Neisseria sp. The sequence goes on along the minus strand of NZ_CATNVN010000206.1, from coordinate 569 downwards.
GGGTTTTGCCTGTACTTCAGTTAAGCGTGGAATTTTCGCTATTTTTGGCTGTTTCGTCAAGAGGATATTTTGTATGCAGGGTAGTTTCGCAACAGAAGAGAACAGTTTAGAATAGAATATCGAACCAAATATTATGCGATCAGATTGTAATCTAACTGAAAAGAGGATGTAAAACCTCCTCTAGATGTGAAACTTTAAGAAGAATAATAGTCTGAATAATATTTACGCTTGTACGAACAGGAGACGGAATCAATGTGGAAAAAGATATTGACGTGCATTTTGCGTGTTTTGGGAGGAGTGTTGCCCCCGTCTTATTGCAAACCATTCGGCAGAATTGCGCAAAAATTCCGTGTTGCTTTGGCTGCGTGTATTTCTCCAAACATCGGTAAAAACGTCAATATTGAAAAAGGCGGATACGTCTTTCCGGATACGGTAGTCGGCGACAATTCGGGTATCGGCGTAAATTGCGAAATCTGCCGCGGTTTGACCCTCGGCAAGAACGTGATGATGGGGCCGGAATGCCTGTTTTATTCGACCAACCACAAATTCAACCCTGAAACCCGCCGCTT
>NZ_CATNVN010000205.1:0-2625 GCF_951230505.1 uncultured Neisseria sp. | reverse complement strand
CTGTGTTTCAACAATAATGCGCCATAAATCAGCCACGACATAATACTGAAGATGGTTTTATGCGTGAAGGTCATGGGTTTGCCGAAAACGGCTTCGGCAAAAAACGTACCGCTAATAACGGAATAGGTCAATAAAATGAAACCTGCCCAAATACCTTGGAACATGAGTTTCTCCAAACTCAATAATGGCGGCAAGAAGCTGACCAATGCGGAAAAACGGCGTTTGTGCAGATTGCGGTCGAGCAAAAGGATCAGGATGGCAAATAAGGTAACGATGCCAAATAGTCCGTATGCAAGCAATGATGATGCGATGTGCGACAGCGGCAATAAGTCTACGATTTGACGGCCTGAAAAATCCCCTGGGAAAAGGAAACCCAACAATAAGGTCAATGCGGCACAGGGATACAATAAGAGTTGCACACCGCGCAGACAATAAAAGAAGCTGCCCAAGCAGTACATCATCAGCATCAGCCAGACTATCAGACTGAGCGAATAGCCAAAACCGGTAATCAATACCCTATCCTGCAATACTGGGAACATCAATGCTGCGCCATGTACCAATAATGCGCCGCTCAAAATCAGCAACTCGGTTTTCAGCGGGTAAGACTTATTATTGTGCTTTTTATGTTGCACCCAGGAAAATGCGCCCAATCCGGCATACACCAGCATAAGGCAGATTAAGACAATCGGCATAAATATCTTTCTCAATAGAGGTGTGAACACTTGACAGACACCCGGCAGGGTTTCAGACGGCCTTGGTGTGCGTATTTGTGTTCTTGAAGCATAACTTCGGACTATCGTGTAAAATAATCCGAATTTTATTTTAACAAAGAATGCCCTGTATTGGGCAGCTATTCTCATTATCAAGGATAAGTATGTTAGACAACCTGACCAACCGCTTCAGCAAGGTACTTAAAAATATTCGCGGCCAATCAACGCTGACCGAAGACAATATTAAAGAAGCCTTGCGCGAGGTTCGTCTTGCCCTGCTGGAAGCCGACGTTGCATTGCCCGTCGTTAAAGAATTCGTCAACACAGTCAAAGAACAGGCCCTCGGTCAAGAAGTCGTCGGCAGCCTGACGCCTGACCAAGCCTTTATCGGCGTGGTCAACCAAGCCTTAATCGAATTGATGGGCAAGGAAAACAAAACGCTGGATTTATCGGTTTCACCGCCTGCCATCGTTTTGATGGCCGGTTTGCAGGGTGCCGGTAAGACAACAACCGTCGGCAAACTCGCCCGCCTGCTGAAAAACGATCAGAAGAAAAAAGTTTTGGTGGTATCTGCCGACGTTTACCGCCCTGCCGCGATTGAACAGCTGCGTCTGTTGGCCGAACAGGTCGGCGTGGACTTTTTCCCATCCGATACCAACCAAAAACCGGTTGAGATTGCAACTGCCGCCGTTGATTACGCCAAAAAACATTTTTACGATGTATTGATGGTCGATACCGCCGGCCGCCTGGCAATCGATGAAGAAATGATGAACGAAATCAAAGCGCTTCATGCCGCGGTCAACCCGGTTGAAACTTTGTTCGTTATTGATGCCATGTTGGGTCAGGATGCGGTGAACACTGCTCAGGCATTTAATGAAGCCCTGCCGCTGACCGGTGTCGTATTGACCAAGATGGACGGCGACTCGCGCGGCGGTGCGGCATTGTCCGTACGCCATGTAACCGGCAAACCGATTAAATTTATCGGCGTCGGCGAGAAAATCAACGGCCTCGAACCTTTCCACCCCGACCGTCTTGCCAGCCGTATCCTCGGCATGGGCGACGTATTGACCCTGATTGAAGATGTCCAAAAAGGTATTGATGAAGAAGCCGCTGCCAAAATGGCGAAAAAGCTGCAAAAAGGCAAAGGCTTTGACCTCAATGACTTTAAAGAACAAATTCAGCAGATGCGCAATATGGGCGGCTTGGAAAACCTGATGTCGAAAATGCCGGGCGAACTGGGCCAAATATCGAAACAAATCCCCGAAGGCACGGCCGAAAAAGCGATGGGCAAAGTGGAAGCCATCATCAACTCAATGACTCCAAAAGAACGAGCCAACCCTGCCCTGCTCAAAGCCAGCCGCAAACGCCGTATTGCAATGGGTGCAGGCACGACCGTGCAGGAAGTAAACAAATTGCTCAAACAGTTTGAACAAATGCAACAAATGATGAAGATGTTCAGCGGCAACGGCTTGGGCAAACTGATGCGTTTGGCCAAAGGCATGAAGGGAATGAAAGGCATGTTCCCAGGTTTGTAAGCCGATTTGACAGAAAACGCCGTCTGAAAAGTTTCAGACGGCGTTTTTGTTTTTACTCTAGCAAGAATTTCTATTCACATATAACTATGAAATCTATTCCTTTTAAGAATTTTCATAGCGTACTGATGCCTCTTCCAACATTTCCCATTGGCCACCACTACCATGGTAGGTTTCGGCACCAAGCCTGAAAACGGCATTGCAGTGCGTACATTGAAAATAATGTACCACAGAATCGTTCCAACCATATATGTCACGATTACCCTGAGAATCAGTATGGGTAATGTAACCGCTATTAGCGATGGTTTTGGCAACATCAAGGCCGGGACCATAAACTTTGTCGTAGGCTGGAGTAATATCGATAAGCGTGCCGTCTGCTAAAC
>NZ_CATNVN010000204.1:0-2645 GCF_951230505.1 uncultured Neisseria sp. | reverse complement strand
TTCGGCTTTACCGTAGACAATGTGGTTGCCACTGTTAAATCCGTTTTGTAAATCAAATTTTTGATTGAGATAAAAAGGCCGTCTGAAATTTCAGACGGCTTTTTTCTAGGTCTTACCGTTTGGATTTGCGAATACAATGATTTGTAATTCAAATAGAAACACTTTAATCAACATCATTTTCGAGTATGTGGGGAATTTCTTTTAATTTAGCAACTGTTTTTCAAATACCTGTTTCTTAGAATTTTCGACGATCTTCCACCTGTATAGGAAAAAAGGCTGATTGAAACGGCATGTTTTGTTCCCATCCCTGTTGCATTAAAACTGTTTCTCCACACTGATGAATGTCTGCATATTCTTGCGGGAATAGAAGCCGCTCATATTACTGTCGATTTTCAGATAACGGAAATTCAAATGCGGCACTAAGCCTTTCCATGAAATTTTATTGTGCCAAATAGAGGCATTTGCCTGATATTCAAGGTCTTTACGGGTCAGACGATACACCAGGCTACCCGGAGCATCAAAGGTACGATGGGCGTAGCGCAGGTTGGTACGGATGCCGAATCCGTTCTCAAACGCTTTCGCCGTGCCAAAGCGTATGCCCTTGCGTACGGATGCCTGCTCCGCTTCTTTGGTCATGTCATGCGACCAGTCCACGCCTCCGTAAATCAGCCAGTTTTTCGGCGCAGAGTATGCCAGCGTTGCTCCCACTAGCGGCATATGGCTGTTGTAACGCGCAGCCGTGTTGCTGTTTTGATAGTATTTTTTGATATAGCCTGCATTGAACGAGAGCCGCCATTTTTCGTTCAGACGACGTGAAAAGTCGGTATGGATACCGGTTTCACGATTATAGCGTTTGCCGCCCATCCAGTTTTGCTCGGCAAACGGTACAACCCCGAAAGATTGCACCGCCGAACGGTTTTTATAGCCTGCCGCCAAGCGCAGGCTTTGCTCGTTAAAATCCTGATTGTCCCAATAATGCACGCCGTCGCCGCTCAGGTTGCCGTAAACAAAATGATGCCCGCCCATGTCGATTTCGCGCGATACACCGGCGCCGTAGCGGATACCGTGCGCCTTTTGCGGCAGGCTATCAGCGGTTTTATTCCAGCGTCTGCCGTTCCATTCTATAACGCGCTCGGACGAGGCATTGTTCACATTATCGGTTTGCTCGTATTGCAGTGAAACATCGGGCTGCCAGCTTTGCGCCGATGCAATGGAAGCAAGATAGCGTTCGGCAAGTTGCTGCATGGGCGGCTGCAAATCCGGTTTTGCCCGTTTCAATTCAGCTTTTGCCTCACGGTACTGTTTGTTTTCAAACATCATTACGCCCAAATCGAAACGCGGATACGCCAAATCGGGATGTTTCGCCAAAATGCCGCGATAGAGTGATACAGCCTCACCATGCCGCAACTGACTGCGCCGCAACGCGCCTAAAGCATAATCGTATAAAACGGCATCCCGGTTGGGCACGGCTTTATATTGCGTCAACAAACCTTCCAGCGTCTTCCAGTCCCGTCCGATTAATGCGCGGTTGATCTGTGCTTCCAATGAGGAATCGGCAGGAAGGTCGTCTGAAAGCCTCTGTTCTGCAGGTTTATCGTCGGTAAATTCTTTTGAGGGTGTTTCGCTGTTGGGTTGTTTGTCAAAAAATACAGGTGCAGGTACATGGACAACGGGTGTTTCGGCAAGGGCGGTTGATGTGAAGGAGAATATTAGTAAGATGAGATGGTTTTTATTCATTTTATTCAGTGGGATATGGGTCGTAGGAATATTCTGTCATTGTAAGGATAACACGGTGAAAATGGTCGAAACGGTCGTCTGAAACGGTTTCAGACGACCTTTTGGTTATATCACATCCCAATTAGTGGGAGCCGGCGAAACCGATTTCACCGTCATTAACCGTACCGACGATTTCTTCCGCATTAGGGCCGAAGAAGCCGAGCGCATAATCGCCACGGTTGGAAGAGCCTTGAATACCGTATCCCTTAATTTCGGTGTTATCGATTTCGTTGGTGTAGCTGCCTTCTCGAATAGACGCTTCGTGCAGATTGATATCGCTGCCGATTCCGGTAATTGTGCCACTGCCTTTTCCGTTGTCAAAGTTAACAGAGTACGCCAATTTGCCCTGACTTACACCATCGCTTGCAATACCTGAGTAGTTAAATTTGCCCGCAGTCGGCAGGATTTGGGTAGTTTGACCTTTAATCAGGATATAAGTATCGTCAAGTTTTTCTGATTCATTAACTCCTGATCCTCTAACTGTTGTATTAGTCGGATTGATACCTGCAATCAAAGAATAGTTTTGGCGGTAAATATGGGCTTTACCACTTCGGGTAACGGTGTAATTGTTACCAGAAGCATTTGCAATGGCAGTTTCTTGGAAGTTTTGATTGAGCTTTAATTCTTTGAGCGGGTATCCAGATAAATTAATATTGCTGCCGCTGCTGGATTGATTGCCCAGTGTTACATTGTATGATTTAACAGTTGCCCCCGGTGCTCCCAAATCTTTTGCTAATTTTTGAATATCCTCAATTGCGTTGGTTTTCAACCCGCCGTATGAAACCGAAAAGTCAACGCGTGGTGTAGCGTTGCCGGAAGTATTGCTATTGTTGCTGGAAGTATTGCTATTGTTGCTGGAAGTATTGCTA
>NZ_CATNVN010000203.1:0-2646 GCF_951230505.1 uncultured Neisseria sp. | reverse complement strand
GGTTTTGGGAAATAAGACTTCCCGTACTTTTAGAACCAGGGAATCAATATATCCGCCCATTGTATTGACTTGCATTGTGGCAGATTGGTTGCGTAGTATGATTTCAGACATAATAATTTGAGCTTCAAATTGTTTATCATTTGTGTAGCATTCTAACATTGCAATAATATGCTGTCGCCGTCGGCTTGATAGAAAATCCTTAATAAAAATCAAAAAAATGCTAGAATATATGCTATTTTCTGAGGTCGTCTGAAGAGCGGATCATTCTTTTCAGACGGCCTTCCGATTTATTTCCCGTAGAGAAACAACATGGCTTATCAAGTTCTTGCACGAAAATGGCGTCCGAAAACCTTTGCCGATTTGGTCGGTCAGGAACACGTCGTCAAAGCCCTGCGCAACGCGCTGGACGAAGGCCGTCTACACCATGCCTATCTGCTGACAGGGACGCGCGGTGTGGGTAAGACCACGATTGCCAGGATTTTGGCCAAGAGCTTGAACTGCGAAAATGCCGTGCATGGCGAGCCGTGCGGTCAGTGTGAGAGCTGTACGCAAATTGACAGCGGCCGTTATGTGGATTTATTGGAAATCGACGCGGCATCAAATACCGGTATCGACAATATCCGCGAAGTGTTGGAAAACGCGCAATACGCGCCGACTGCGGGTAAATACAAAGTCTATATCATCGACGAAGTGCATATGCTTTCCAAAAGCGCGTTCAATGCCATGCTGAAGACTTTGGAAGAGCCGCCCGAACACGTTAAATTCATTTTGGCGACCACCGATCCGCACAAAGTCCCCATTACCGTATTGAGCCGCTGTTTGCAGTTTGTTTTGCGCAACATGACAACCCAGCAGGTTGCCGAGCATTTGGCACATGTCCTGGACCGTGAAAACGTTCCTTATCAGCCTCAGGCTTTGCAACTTTTAGGACGTGCCGCCGCCGGATCGATGCGCGATGCGTTAAGCCTTTTGGATCAGGCGATTGCCATAGGTTCGGGTAAAGTTGCCGAACAAGATGTCCGCCAGATGATCGGAGCGGTCGATAAACAATATTTGTTTGAATTGCTTGAAGGAATCATCAAGCAAAACGGTGAGGCCTTGCTGGAAAAAGCTCAGGAAATGTCCGCCAGAGCGATTGGTTTTGACAGCGCATTGGCAGAATTGGCCATGCTGTTGCAACGTTTGGCTTTGATTCAAACCATTCCTTCCGCCTTGGCAAATGACGACCCTGAACGTGAAACTTTGCTGCGATTAAGTCAGGCTTTGAGTGGAGAACAGATTCAGCTTTATTATCAATGTGCTATTCATGGCAAACAGGATTTGCCGCTGGCTCCGGACGAGTATGCCGGTTTTGTCATGACGCTTTTGCGCATGCTTGCATTTGCGCCATTGGCCGCTTCAAGCTGCGATACGCAAAGTCAGATTGAACACACGGATTTGCATTCCGATCATCAGAAAGCTGAGGCCGAAAAAAAGCCTTTTCAGCTGCCGAAATCTGAGCCGATAGCAGCACCGGCGGTTGAGAAAGAGGCTGTTCCGAGCAAACAGGATACCGTTGAAAGGCCGTCTGAAGAAACCGTTCAGCCTGTTCGGCAACAACAGGCGGATGTACCGCCTTGGGAGGAAATGCCGAGCCAAGTATCGGCTGAGCCGCCTCAAATTCAAGCGGCGCAGATACAAGAAGCAGCGGAGCCATTGCCTGTGGCAAAAGTTCAGACGGCCCCTGAGCCGGAAGAATATCCGCACATGGATGAGGAAATTCCACCTCCGTATTTTGATGAAGCATATGCATTTGAAGATTCACATCGTGCTGATGTGATGGAAGTACCGCAGCCGGTTGTGTCTGCTGAGCCTGAAGAAGAGGAGGGAGATGAAGAAGAGCTTCAGTTCACTCCTTTGCCTGAGTTTAAAACTGAGAATTGGCACAGCATTATCGAACGTTTCGCCCGTAAATTAGGTGCGGCGCAGATGTTGGCACAAAATGCGGCATGGACGAATTATGATGCGGAAGCAGGTTTAATCATGCTGTCGTTGACGGATGAGGCCAAAGCCACCGCTAATAAAGAGCGCTTGGACAAAATCTGCCAGACATTGAGCGAGGCCTACCATCTTGGTAATTTAAGGTTGCAAACCGAGCCTTGGCAGGATGATAAAGGCTGGGAAACGCCGGTGATGCGCCGCAACCGTATTCAAGAAGAAGGGCGGCAGCAGGCGCAAGATTTGCTGGAAGCGGATACAACGGCGCAGACAATCTTGCAAACCTTTGAAGCGCAATGGCTGCCGGATTCTTTAGAGTTGGCAGGGCATTCTTAAAATACTGACATACAAGGCCGTCTGACAGGCAATAGCGTTTTTCAGACGGCATGAGTGAAACCCATTTATTCAAACCCATAGGAGTAAAACATGTTCGGAAAAGCCGGATTAGGCGGCCTGATGAAACAGGCTCAACAAATGCAGGAAAACATGAAAAAGGCACAAGCCAAGCTGGCTGAAACCGAAGTTGAAGGTGAAGCAGGCAATGGTTTGGTGAAAGTTGTGATGACGTGTTCGCACGTTGTTCGCAAACTTGAAATCAGCCCTGATTTAATTCAAGAAGCCGCTGACGACAAAGAAATGCTGGAAGATTTGGTATTGGCCGCCATCAAT
>NZ_CATNVN010000202.1:0-2648 GCF_951230505.1 uncultured Neisseria sp. | reverse complement strand
AGCTCGGGCAGGCGCGGTGGTTTTGGTATTCGCGCAGTTTTTCGCGCACGGTTTCACTGTCGGTTTCGCGGTAGCGGCGTTCGAGATTGGGAATGATGCCCTCGAAGGCGTGACTGCGGTTGAAGGTGGTGCCGCGTTCGGACAGGTAAGTGAAGTCGATAACTTCTTTGCCCGAGCCGTGCAACACGACTTTTTTCACTTTTTCAGGTAGCGTTTCCCAAGCAGCCTGCACGTCGAAACCGTAATGCCGCGCCAGCGACTGAATCATTTGGAAATAGAATTGGTTGCGCTTGTCCCAGCCGTCAATCGCGCCTGCGGCTAAGGATAATTCGGGATGCGCGACCACTTTTTCGGGGTCGAAGAAATTGGTGTTGCCCAAGCCGTCGCAAGTCGGGCAGGAACCCATCGGGTTGTTGAACGAAAAGAGGCGCGGCTCTAATTCGGGCAGGCTGTACGAACACACGGGGCAGGCAAAACGCGCGGAGAACCAATGCTCTTCGCCGCTGTCCATTTCCATCGCCAACGCGCGCTCGTTGCCGTGGCGTAGCGCGGTTTCAAAACTTTCCGCCAGTCGTTGTTTAATGTCGGCTTTTACTTTAACGCGGTCGATGACGACGTCGATGTTGTGCTTGATGTTTTTTTCCAGCTTCGGTACTTCGTCCAACTGATAGACTTCGCCGTCCACGCGTACACGCGCAAAGCCCTGCGCCTGCAAGTCGGCAAAGAAGTCGACAAACTCGCCCTTACGTTCACGAACTGCCGGCGCAAGAATCATCACGCGCGTGTCTTCCGGCAGCTTCAAGACGGCATCAACCATCTGCGACACAGTTTGGCTGGACAACGGTAGATTGTGTTCGGGGCAATACGGGGTACCGACGCGTGCGTACAAAAGACGTAGGTAGTCGTGGATTTCTGTTACCGTGCCGACGGTGGAACGCGGGTTGTGGCTGGTGGATTTCTGCTCGATGGAAATCGCGGGCGACAGGCCTTCAATCAAATCGACATCGGGTTTGTCCATCATCTGTAAAAACTGACGGGCATAGGCGGAAAGGCTCTCAACATAACGGCGTTGGCCTTCGGCATACAAAGTATCAAACGCCAGCGACGATTTGCCGCTGCCTGACAATCCTGTTACCACTACCAGCTTGTGGCGCGGAATGTCCAAATCGACATTTTTCAAATTATGTGTACGCGCGCCGCGGATGCGGATGGTGTCATTATCGTGTGAATGTTTAGGATGATGGTTGCACATGGTGTCAGGCAGTCTGAAAAATAAAATAAACGGCTATTGTAGCACTTTTCAAATGACAGACTGGATAGATAAAGCATTTGATATAAAAGAAACAAAGAGGCCGTCTGAAAATATGTTTTCAGACGGCCTTGATATAGATGGATCAGCTTATCAGTCGATTTGGCGGAGAATTTCGCGCAGGGCTTTTTGCCAGTCGGACGGTTTGATACCAAACTCGGTCTCTAGGCGTGAGCAATCCATAATGCTGTATGCCGGACGCGGAGCGGGCAGGGGGTATTGATCGGTGGTAATCGCGTTCAGTTCCGGAATGCGGAAGCTGTTGTCTAAGTGGTGGGCTGTCTGAAAGATGGCTTTGGTAAATTCGTACCATGTTGCCGATTTATTACCACAGTAATGGAAGATGCCGCGTGGGGAGGTGGGTTGTTGTAATAATTCGATAATAGCGTGTGCCAAATCGCCTGCATAAGTCGGACAGCCGGTTTGGTCGTGAACGACGGAGAGGGAATCGCGTTCTTTGGCAAGGCGCAACATGGTTTTGACGAAATTGCTGCCGTATTCGCTAAACAGCCATGAAGTACGGATAATAGTGCTTTCAGGATGCGCGGCTAAAGCCAAAAGCTCGCCTGCTACTTTGGACTGACCGTAAGTGCTGCGCGGATTGGTATAGTCGGTTTCGCGGTAAGGGCGTTTGCTTTCGCCGTCGAATACATAATCAGTGGAAATATGAATAAAGCGGGCGTGTGCGGCGCGGGCGGCTGCGGCCAGGGTGTGAACAGCGCTTGCGTTGACGGCAAAAGCAGCTTCAGCGTTTTCTTCTGCTTTATCGACGGCAGTGTAAGCCGCGGCATTAACGATGGCATCGGGTTGGAAATTTTTGATCATATGATGCACAGCTTCGGTATCGGTAATGTCCAGCGAAGTAGAGTCGGTAGCAATCAGTTCCCAATCTTCGGGCAGGCGGTCGCGCAGACAACGGGCAAGCTGGCCTTTGGCTCCGGTCAATAAAGTACGCATGGTTGAGTATCTCCTCTGATAGCTGTTGAATAGGTGTTCGTGTCATTATAGTGTAAATACGACAAATTCACATTATTGGCGTAGAACAAAATACAAACAGGGCTGTATTTGAGTAAGTAGTCGATATTATCTATCTATAATGTAACTATTTATCAATGTTTTAATAATATACTATAACTATAGTTAAAATATAGGTTTTAGCTAGATGGATTAAGCAGTTATATTGGTTAATAGATTGTGAGTCAATGTTAATGTTTTTATGATTATTAGGATAATGGTATTTAAAATTAGGGGAGCTTCTGTCCTTTTGTCGGTAAATTCTACCGCTTGATATTTTTGAGTAAATATTTTGCAAAATATTACTAAAATAATAATTGGGCAA
>NZ_CATNVN010000201.1:0-2671 GCF_951230505.1 uncultured Neisseria sp. | reverse complement strand
ATAGTGGATTAACTTTAAACCAGTACGGCGTTGCCTCGCCTTGCCGTACTATCTGGTACTGTCTGCGGCTTCGTCGCCTTGTCCTGATTTAAATTTAATCCACTATAGGTCGTCTGAAAACGGGCTAACGGCTGCCCAGCGGCAGTCCGATATCAGAAATCAGCTGTTCGGGCAGAACGTCATCTCGGAAGCGGTAAAGCTGTGCAGGACGGCCTTTACTACCTGATACGCTGGTATCTGACGGCTCGATAAGGTTCTGCTGCTGAATCTGGCGGCGGAAGTTTTGCTTATGCAACAATCTGCCGCTGATGGCTTCGACGCTGTTTTGCAGTTGCAGCAATGTAAATTCGGGCGGCATCAGTTCAAAAATCACGGGGCGGTATTTGATTTTGGCACGCAGGCGGGACAGAGCGGTCGCCAGTACGCGGCGGTGGTCGTGGCGCATGGGCTGCCCCGTGAGTGCGAAGTTGAAGTTTTCCTGAGGCTCGACTGCTTCCGCTATCAGGCCGCTTTCATACAGCATTTCATAGCGTTGCAAAACGTATTCTTCCGACCAATTTTCAGGTTCTACCCCCCAGCACAAATGAATGCGCTTGAGCCGCTTCTGGCGCACTTCCTCCGTATCCGCCGAGTTTGCCCAAATGCGCAGGCGGCTGACGATGGTATCGCGCTGTCCGCTGTCAGTACGCAAATCTTCCCACGGAAAATAGCAGTAGCAGTCCTGCCATTTCGCATCGGGATGAAGGATGCTGTCGGCCGCTTCGCGCACCAGTCCCAAATAGCTGACGTATAAGACAGGCAGGCCTTGCTCGTTTTGACGGCGCGTATCTACAAACGTATAAAGCTGTTCTACATAGCCCATGGGCTGCGATGTCTGCTTGGCGACCCACATTCTGACCCCTGCCTGCAAGGAGTGGCGAAGCGGTGCAAGCAAGCCATTGGGTAATAGCTCTCCTTGGGCAACTGTCAAAACCCTCAAGCTGCCATTTGTAATGGCGATCAGTACAGGAACCAGCTCGACGATACTTTGCGGATTGGCCGCTGTTTCAGGATAGGCATCCATGCGTGGCTTTCATTCAAGAGAAAACCTTATTGTAAACCAAAGCGGTTTTCAGACGACCTTGCATATTATACTCAAGTTGAGCATAATATAAAAATAGTTTGAAAAAAGACGGCAAACCTTCATGCCGTCTGAAAAACAGCTACAAGGAAACATCATGCAAACCGCCGCCCGCCGCTCGTTCGATTACGATATGCCCCTCATTCAAACACCGACTTCCGCCTGCCAAATCCGTCAGGCGTGGGCGAAGGTTGCCGACACGCCCGACCGCGAGACGGCAGGCCGTCTGAAAGATGAAATCAAGTCTTTGCTGAAGGAGAAAAACGCGGTCTTGGTGGCGCATTATTACGTCGATCCGCTGATTCAGGATTTGGCTTTGGAGACAGGCGGATGCGTGGGCGATTCGTTGGAGATGGCGCGCTTCGGTGCGGAACATGAAGCCGGCACATTGGTGGTGGCTGGTGTGCGCTTCATGGGTGAGAGCGCGAAAATCCTCTGCCCTGAAAAAACAGTGCTGATGCCTGATTTGGAAGCGGAATGTTCTTTGGATTTGGGTTGTCCGGAAGAGGCGTTTTCGGCGTTTTGCGACCAACACCCCGACCGTACGGTGGTGGTGTACGCCAACACTTCCGCCGCCGTGAAAGCGCGTGCCGACTGGGTGGTAACGTCTTCGGTGGCGTTGGAAATCGTGTCGTATTTGAAATCGCGCGGCGAGAAACTGATTTGGGGGCCCGACCGCCACCTCGGCGACTACATCCGCCGCGAAACGGGCGCGGATATGCTGTTGTGGCAGGGTTCGTGCATCGTCCATAACGAATTCAAAGGGCAGGAGCTGGCGGCGTTGAAGGCGGAGCATCCCGACGCGGTGGTGCTGGTTCATCCCGAATCGCCGCAAAGCGTCATCGAACTGGGCGACGTGGTCGGCTCGACCAGCAAACTGCTCAAGGCCGCCGTATCGCGCCCTGAAAAAAAATTCATCGTGGCGACCGATTTAGGCATCCTGCACGAAATGCAAAAGCAGGCGCCCGACAAAGAATTTATCGCCGCACCGACGGCGGGCAACGGCGGAAGCTGCAAAAGCTGCGCGTTCTGTCCGTGGATGGCGATGAATTCGCTGGGTGGTATCAAATACGCCCTGACGAGCGGACGCAACGAAATCCTGTTGGACAGGAAGCTAGGCGAAGCCGCCAAACTGCCTTTGCAGCGTATGCTCGACTTCGCGGCAGGGCTGAAGAAAAAAGATGTGTTCAACGGCATGGGCCCCGCCTGATTTGCCGTCCATATTGCCGTTTCAGACGACCTCTCAAACAAGGACAACACCATGCAAACCGATTGCGACGTATTGATTGCCGGAAACGGGCTGGCGGCACTGACGCTCGCCCTGTCGCTGCCTGAATCGTTCCGCATCGTCATTTTGTGCAAAAACCGGCTGGACGACACCGCCAGCCGTCATGCGCAAGGCGGGATTGCGGCGGCGTGGTCGGAAGAGGACGACATAGAAAAACACGTTGCCGATACCTTGGAAGCGGGTGCGGGTTTGTGCAACGAAGCCGCCGTCCGCACCATCCTGTCGCAGGGCAAACCGGCAATCGAATGGCTGCTGGCGCAGGG
>NZ_CATNVN010000200.1:0-2688 GCF_951230505.1 uncultured Neisseria sp. | reverse complement strand
CGTCCATGCTCTTATTGTTAAAAGGTCGTATGAAAACGGATTTAGTTTTTCAGATGACCTTTTCCTTATCTCTACGTAAAAAGTGCGGTCAAATTCCCAAGCGTTTTTCAAATTTTAAAAACTTAAAAATTTTCTCCCGTGCGCGCGGTGGATTTGGGGCTGTTTAATAAAGTGATGCCGCAGGCTAATCAGATTGAGATCAATCCGTCCCAACAAAAAACCGAAGCCGTTGCCGCTTTGCAGGCTGAAGGCATCTCCGTGGAATCATGGGCGCCGTTTGCCGAAGGCAAAAACGATATTTTCTACAATCCCGTGTTAAGCAAAATCGGTGCGAAATACGGCAAATCCGTGGCGCAGGTGATTACCCGCTGGCTGGTGAAACGCGACATCATCGTGTTGGCAAAATCCACCAAACCCGAACGCATGGTGGAAAACTTGAACGTCTTTGATTTTGCGCTTAGTAATGAAGACAAAGCCGAAATCGCCAAACTAGACGGTACGTTCTCCGCTATCGTCAATCACGGCACGGTGGATAATTTGAAACGCATCTCCGCGTGGAAAATGGGTGTGTAAGCACTAGATACGGTGGGCTTTTGCCCACCATGTTGTCTGCCGCGAATTAGTGCGCTAGAACCACCTTCTGAAAATTCCCTTTGACATTCCCCATCTTTCCCTCTAAAATTCGTTCAAGTTTTTAAACATATAAACTCAAGAAGCCGAATATGCCGCAACAAACCATGAATTTAATGCGCGAGTGCATTCCCATCTTTACCGTGTTGAGTGATGAAAACCGCCATCAAATCCTGCGCGTACTGTGGGAACATGGCAAGATGAATGTGAATGAGCTGACCGATCATCTGCATCTGTCGCGCCCTGCGGTGTCGCACCATTTGAAAATCATGTTGCAAGCCGGTGCGGTGGCGGTGGAGCAGGTCGGCAAAGAGCGATTTTACAGTATTGCCATGGCGGATGCAGTGGTGAGGTTGAAACAGCTTGCAGATTTGATGGCACAAAATTGCCCACTTTCAAAATAGGGTTATCCATTAACCCTTTATTTTTACCCAAATACGTTTACATTTTTAAACTTATCAACTTAAAGGAACGATTATGTTATTCACGCCATTCACTTTTCAAAACGGCAAAACCGCCAAAAACCGTATCTTCAAATCCGCCATGGAAGAGCAACTTGCCCAAAACAACCAGCCGTCTGAAAAACTCGTCCGCCTGTACGACACTTGGGCAAAAGGCGGTGCAGGTGTATTGGTTACAGGCAATGTGATGGTCACCGAAAGCGGCAAAGGTTCGATAAACGATGTGGTAATTTCAGACGGCCGCAGCCTTGAGATGCTGAAAAAATGGGCGAAAGCCGGCACGCAAAACGACACGCTGCTCATCATGCAAATTAACCATGCGGGTAAACAGTCGCCTGCGGTGGTCAATAAAACGCCGCTTGCACCGAGCGCCGTGCCGTTGGTGGGCATGGACGGCTTTATCAACCCGCCGCGCGAATTGACTGCCGATGAAATCAACGGGCTGATTCAGCAATTCGTACAAACCGCGAAAATTGCCGAACAGGCAGGGTTTTCAGGCGTACAAATTCACGGCGCGCACGGCTATCTCATCAGCCAATTCCTCTCACCGCACCACAACCGACGCGAAGATCAATGGGGCGGCAGCTTGGAAAATCGTATGCGTTTCCTTTTGAAAACCTACACCGCCATCCGCGCCGCTGTGGGCAAAGATTTCTTGGTGGGCGTAAAACTCAATTCGGCGGATTTCCAAAAAGGTGGATTTGATGAAAGCGAATCGGTGCAAATGGTACAAAAACTGTCGGAAATGGGCATTGATTTTATTGAAGTTTCCGGTGGTAACTACGAAAGCCCGCAAATGCTCGCCGCCAAAGACAGCACCCGCAAACGCGAAGCCTTCTTTATCGATTACGCCGAAAAAGCCCGTGCAGTCAGCCAAGTTCCGCTGATTATCACCGGCGGCTTCCGTTCGCAAAACGCCATGGAAGACGCCTTATCCAGCGGCCATTTGGATTTGGTCGGCGTCGCCCGCCCATTTGCCTTAGTGCCTGATTTAGCAAACCAAATGCAAAACGGTACCTACCAAACGGTGCAAACCGACCGCATCCAAACTGGCGTAGCATTTGTTGATAAAAAAGCAGGCGCGATGCTGGAAATGAACTGGTACATGACGCAAATGGACTTAATCGGACAAGGTAAACAGCCTGATCCTAAACTATCAGCGTGGAAAGTATTGCTGAAAACTTTATGGGAAAATGGCAAGGCAGGTTTGAGTACGGGCAGGGCTTGATGATGAAAGTGGTTGGATTTGAAGGAGGATTAAATTATAAAATTTAACCGTATGTAAAAGCATGGAATATAAATAAATTGATACTAAAAAACCGTTTGAATCTTTAAGTTCAAATGGTTTTTAGAATTTTAGATATCCACTGAGCGATACAAAAGATCCTGTTCTTTGAAAGTGGCTTAGAATAAGAAATTTAAAAAATACTAATTAAATTAGTAAATTATGATTATGATTTATAATCATAATTTAACATAATATAAATTATTTTCCTTTTTCCTATTCTTATACAAATTCCGCTTATTGTTCCTGTATGTCAAATGAGAATTAATGATACTCTAGAGAGTGTGCTCATAGTACTCCAATTTTTAGTAT
>NZ_CATNVN010000199.1:0-2725 GCF_951230505.1 uncultured Neisseria sp. | reverse complement strand
AGGCCGTCTGAAAATCTGTTTTCAGACGGCCTTAGGTTTAATCAATTAGGGTTGTACATAGCTTTTTGTACGCGCTAAATCGGTAATCAACAGCGGATTGTCTTTGCGCATCATATCGATCAGCTCTTGGCAACGTTTGGTTGTTGGATCTTGCCAGAGCCAGTCAAGCTCAGGCTGGGTAAGGCCGACTATCTGAAGAAATTGAACTTCACCGTTTGGCGTTTTGATAGCGGGCAGCTTGGGGTCTGGTGCGAAGGCTACGCCGACGATGGCGGTTTCTGTATCCATTCGGATAGGGTCGTTAGTTGAAGTAAAGTGGTAGGCTTCAAACCAGTTACCACTTTCAAAAACGTAACGGCCAAGATTATTCATTAGATTAATTGCCCAGTAAGGCTCGTGTTTGGTGTTGTAGCCAGAATCCGGATCCTGATCGTAAGGGGGAGTACGGAAGGTAAATTCAAATCCCCATTTACTGTAATCTGCACCGGCAAGTTCTGGATTAAAGTAAAGTTCGCTCATGCCGTAGGAAACAATGTGGCGATGGAAGGTTTGCTCTTCGCAATCATAAATACTACTGCCGTCTAATGGGTCATCACCACCTAGAATGTATTTGATAATAGAGCCGTAATGACGAGGTTTGATATCACCATAAAGTGCTTTAAGCGCAGTATCGATGGCTTCCCAGCCGACGGCCTGATCTTCTTTAAAAGTTTGGCGGTATTCTTGTTCGTTCATTGTCTGTTTCCGTGTCGTTGATAATTGGGTTGTAAATTAATTCGCGTGTTTTTTTAGAATGTGTTGTTTCTAAAAATAAAGCGATTTAAATATGACATCTTATTTGCTTTTTTAATCAATGCCAATAGGTAAACAGACGGTTTCTTGACAATAGGTTTTGCCGAACTCGCTTAAGTGTGCCGGTTTGTAGGCGGCAAAGGTGTAGGTCAGGTCTGCGCGGAATGTGTCGGGATCGGCTTCGGCGGTGTCGCAGTTGAGGCCGGTGGGAATATCGAGGGCGACTTTCAGGCCGTCTGAATGATTGAGTTGGCGGCAGAGGGCGGCGATTTCGGTTGGAAGCGCGCCGCTGAAGCCTGTGCCGAATATGCCTTCGATAATGATGTCGTAACCTTTTTTCAGACGGCCTTCCAGTTCTTGTGCGGATATCAATTCAATATGGGGCAAACCGTTGAGGCGCTCCCGATTGGTTTGAGCCAAAGGGGAGAGGTTTTCTCCGAGTGAAAACAGAATGTCGATGTGCCAATCTTGCGCCTGCATATATCTTGCCATGACTAAGCCGTCGCCGCCGTTGTTGCCTTTGCCGCAAATGATCAGGGCGTGTCCGGCTTTAGGATGGCGCTGCATGAGGTCTCGGGCGGCAGAGCTGCCGGCGTTTTCCATCAGTTGGTCGAAGCTCATGCCTTTATCAACGGCTGCTTGTTCGCGTTCGCGCATTTGGGCGGCGGTATAGACTTTCATGATCGGCTCTCTTTGCAGGAAGTTATTTATCGGCGGTATTCATCAGGCGCAAGGCTTTCAGACGGCCTATTTCTTTTTGATATTCTACCAGCCCGATAAATGTGCCGTCTCGGCTGTACACACGGATGGGCTGCTCGGCGGAAATGTCTTCGGTAAACTGGGGGCGTTGGCCGTGTTTGAGCATGGTAACGGCGTAGTCGTTCAACTCAAGTTTGGGGAAATGTTGTACCAAAACATCGCAAGGCAGCAATAGGGCATCGCGTTCGGCTTCGTCCAATTCTGCCAAGGATTCGAGCGTGTGGCTTTGGGCAATGGTAAAGCCTGCGGTTTCGGTACGGCGCAGGGCGGTCAGGTGGGCGAATGTGCCGATGTGTTTGGCGATGTCTTCGCTGAGGGTGCGGATGTAGGTACCCTTGCTGCAACGTACGTCTATCACGGCTTTGGGTGCATCAAATTCAGTGATATCAATGGAGTAAATCGTAATATCGCGCGCTTTGCGTTCGATAACGATGCTTTTGCGTGCGTATTCGTACAGCGGCTTGCCTTCGTGTTTGAGGGCGGAAAACATCGGCGGCACTTGGCGGATATCGCCCGTTAAGGCTTGGCAGGCCATCTGAAATTCGGACAATGAAATATCGGCGCGTGCGGTGGCGATGATTTCGCCTTCGGTATCGCCTGTGCTGCTGGCTTCGCCCAGTTTCAGCGTGGCGGTATAGGCTTTGTCGGCATCAATCAGGTATTGGGCAAACTTGGTCGCTTCGCCGAAACAAACAGGCAGAAGCCCTGTGGCCAAAGGATCGAGTACGCCGGTATGCCCGGCTTTTTCGGCACGGAACAAGCGCCGCGCTTTTTGCAGGGCGGTGTTGCTGGAAAGTCCTTCGGGTTTGTCGAGAAGAAGAACGCCGTTGACCGGGCGTTTGGTGGGTTTGGTTGTCATAGCGTTTTTTTAAGGAACATGCCGTCTGAAAAAAGAGTTTTATATTTTCAGACGGCATTTTATTATCAGTTGAACCATTTAAAGCGATAAGTTGTCCGCTTGATTTTTATAAATGGAAATGAAGAAACTTCAGAAACCTCTACAGATTTTGGTTGCATGGTTTGCTTTGCCAATGTTGCGGTTACCGTTACACTTTTGAAAAGTTGGTCTGCATCTATCAGTTCTTTCGTAGTTACCTTATCTGTTTTCAAGAAGCTTTCGTTGCCGATAGCAGCAGGCTGATCTATATTTACTTGAGATTGGTATCGTAATGTT
>NZ_CATNVN010000198.1:0-2775 GCF_951230505.1 uncultured Neisseria sp. | reverse complement strand
GCCAAAATGGTTTTATCAAACGTATAAGCCGTTGCCGTTACCTTATCCAGCCATTGTTTGGCTTTGGCCAATTCTTCTACATCATTATATGAAACCGCACCAATTAACGCCGCACGGCTGCGCTGCTCTTCCGTGCCGGCTTTATAAGCCTTTTCCAGATAGCTGTTTACCGCAGAAATATTTTCTGTCTTGCTGGCTGACAATAAGGCGGCCTGAATATACAAATCAGGGTTAGGATTTTCTTCCAACAAAGTCTGCAAACGCTTAAAAGCCTTATCATTTTGGCCATGGGCGATCAAATTGGCGATGTCCAACTCCTGCCAAATCGGAGATAAGGTTTTGGTGTCTGTATCTTTGAAGAAGCCGTCCAAAATATCAGGATGCCGTTGCGCCATCAGCCGCAACGTGACAAAAGTCGGCGGCAAAATTTCATTGTCTAACTTAGCCAATCGCTGCAATGCCGCAATGGCGTGTTTCTTTTGACCATCTTTTGCACTAAAAATTGCATCCGCAATCGCCGCTTCAGGGAAGTCTTTATAATTTAGTGCCGTTTTATGCACCTGTTTGACCGCATCGCTGGTCAGATTCGGCTGTTGGGCAGCGGTTTGTGCCAAAAGCAGGAACACGCGCTTTTGCTCATCTTCACTACCGCCGGCAATTACCTTGTCCAATCCGCTCAAATTCTTATCGGCTTTACCCAGCAGCAAATTGCGCAACCAAGTCATACGCTTTTGTGTTTCACCAGGCTCCGGCTCGATTTCGCGCCATTTTTGGTAAATGGCTTCAGCCTGTTCAAACGCGTTTAACGAAACCGCCATCTCCAAAGCGCGTTCGGCCACTTCGGGAGATTTGGTGCGATGCAACGTCAAAATATAAGTAAACAGCGCAGAAGCCGCATCACCCTTTTGCAGGGCCAGTTCTGAATTTAACAAAGTGAAAACCTGCGAGGTGCGGTTTTGTATACCCAACAGACGTATCCGCTCCTGCTCGTGCTCTTCGGGAGAAAAACGGTCGGCACGGCTTTTCTTTTTAATAATCTTAGCCGATTCAAAAACTGTATTTGAATCGCCGGGCGCGGCAAAAGTTTGTGTAGCAAACAACATCATGACAGCCGCAGCTGCCACTCGAATACGGGATGGGGAAAACAACATAACTATCCTTTTTGAGAACCTGCCGGCATTTTCAGACGGCCTAAGCACTTGCAGAACAGACGCAAAGCTTTATTTATCATTCAGGCATAACTGTAACACACGCACCCTATTTTGTTGACACGGTAACCGTAAACCTTGTGTAATCCTCATCTGCATAAAACAATCAGCGACAAAAATGAATACCGACCAACTTATCCATTTCCTAACTCAAGCTTCACGCTTCAGCAGCCGTATGCAAGCAGAGCGCAATCAATTAGTTACCGCCCAAACGGTCAAAGAAGCAGCCGTTTTGGTCGGCATTGCCTTGCATGAAGGAGCGTGGCAAATTTTACTGACCAAAAGGGCCGAGACCTTAAGGCAACACACCGGACAAATCGCCTTTGCCGGCGGCCGCAAAGATGCCCAAGATGACAGCCTAACGGCAACGGCGTTAAGAGAAGCTTACGAAGAAACCGCCATTCCGATTGACGCATGGCAGACTTTTGCGCCGCTCCCCTTTTATGACACGCCTTCCGGCTACCGTGTTACGCCTGTTCCGGCAGTTTGCACCCAGCCCGCCAACCCCAAAGCCAATCCCGACGAAGTAGCTGAAATTTTTTATCTGCCTTTGGATTTCGCCTTAAACCTGCAAAACTACACATTCCGTCAGCTTCATCACAACAATCAAACCCTCGCCCTCCCCGCCCTGCCTTTCCGACACTACGACATCTGGGGGCTGACAGCAATCATCCTATATGGACTGGCAGAACGTTATCAGCAATATTGCCAAGCTTTTAAATAAGGCAAGGCCGTCTGAAACCAATGTTTAGACGGCCTGATTTAATCAATTTTCTTTATGCGGCTTCTTCGAAATATTCGACACCTTCTCCGAACCATTTCATCTCATTGCGCAGGGCAACCACTTCGCCAATCACCATTAAAGCCGGACGCTCTGCTTCGGCAGCCAGCAAGCCCAAATCTTTCAGACGACCTGTCCGCACGGTTTGATTCGGTAAAGTCCCATTGGAAATCACGGCAACAGGTGTAGAAGGCTGCCTGCCATAAGCCATCAGTTTTTCCGCAATCTCAGCCGCTTTAAGCGTGCCCATATAGATTACCAGCGTTTGACGGCTTAAAGCCAAAGTCTGCCAATCAGGCTGATTGCCCTCGTGTTTGCTGTGGCCAGTTACAAATAAAGCACTTTGGGCGCAATCGCGATGGGTTAACGGAATACCGGCATAAGCAGTAGCTCCAAGTGCAGCAGTAATGCCCGGCACAATGCGATAGGCGATTCCGGCCTGATGCAGGGTTTGCACTTCCTCCCCGCCGCGCCCGAATACAAAAGGATCGCCGCCTTTCAACCTTACTACGCGCTCGCCTTTTTGAGCGTGTTCAACCAAAAGACGATTGGTTTCTTCCTGCTGAACATGGTGCGCACCGGCGCGTTTGCCCACACTGATTTTCACCGCATCTTTACGCACCATCGCCAAAATTTCATCCGACACCAAAGCATCGTAAAACACGGTATCCGCAGCCTGAATCGCCTGCAAAGCATGTATGGTCAGCAAGCCCGGATCTCCCGGCCCTGCCCCCACCAAAACCACTTCGCCGCCAAACGGCGTTTCCCGGTTTAACTGCGTGATCA
>NZ_CATNVN010000197.1:0-2781 GCF_951230505.1 uncultured Neisseria sp. | reverse complement strand
GCCGTGTCTTTTTCGCGGGTCGCGCCGTTGGACACGATGCGGTATTGGGTTTCGGCTTCGTTGGTGCGGTAAACGATCAAGTCGTCAATTACGCCGCCGTTGTCGTTGAGCAAAGCGGAATAAAGGGCTTTGCCGACAAAAGCGAGTTTGGCGACATCGTTGGCAATCAATTTGCGGAAAAAGGCTTTGGCATTTGCGCCTGCTACGTCGGTAACGAGCATATGGGATACGTCAAACATACCGGCGTCGGTGCGCACGGCTTCGTGTTCGGCGATTTGTGAACCATAATGGATGGGCAGCTCCCAGCCGGCAAAATCTACCAGCTTTGCGCCTGCATCTTGATGGGCTTGATGAAATGGGGTGGTTTTCAGAGCAGTCATTCTCAAGTTTCTCCGGATTTTTTGTTCAGATGCCGCCCGCGCACCTGTGCGCGGATGACCCTATCTGTCCTTGAACCTGAGATTTTCGGCCGTATCCGCATGATGGCAAACCAGTCTGCTCACTGCTTTGCGCGGTTGTCTGAATGGTGGTTCAGACGGCCTTCTCCCCTTCGGTGGACGTTATTCTAACGCCGCTCTCCAGATTGTTTGTTTCAATGTGCAGTCCCTGATACCTGAGCGATTTAAGGGTGTCTGCGCCTTCGGTGGTTACATTGTAGTTGGGTGTAACACTCTCCTGCACATTTCCCGATTATGTCTTGAATCGGCAGTTTGGGCAAGTAGCCGACGAATATTTATGATGTGAATATCCGTCTTTTTATTGGGGCAGCAAAACTTGAGCCTTTATCAAATTGTTGGCTATGCGGCAGATGTTTTTGCAAAAGTCTCAGGCCGTCTGAAGCCCTTACCCGTTTTTCCTATATAATTCTGTTTTTTCGATTTATCTGCGTCCATCATGAACCGCCTCAAACGCATCAAAACCATCCTCTGCACGCTCTACCGCTACCGCCTTGCCGAGCTGATTGCCTCGCTGGTCCGTCCGGGTTGGGCGCGGACTTTCCTCAATATGCTGCCGCAGTCGTCCAAGTTCAAACAAGAGATGCCTGCCGTGCGCCTGCGTTTGGCTTTGGAAAGCTTGGGGCCGATTTTCATCAAATTCGGACAGGTATTGTCCACGCGCCCCGATTTGATTCCACATGATTACGCGGTCGAACTGGCAAGGCTGCAAGACAAAGTACCGCCGTTTGATGCGCAGCTTTCACGCTCGCAAATCGAAAAATCGCTGGGCCAATCCATCGACACTTTATACGCGGAATTTGAAACCGAGCCTGTCGCCAGCGCGTCCATCGCCCAAGTACACAAAGCCCGCCTGCATTCGGGCGAACAGGTCGCAGTGAAAGTCTTGCGCCCCAACCTTTTGCCCGTTATCGAACAGGATTTGTCGCTGATGCGCTTTGGTGCAGGCTGGGTGGAGCGTTTGTTTTCAGACGGCAAGCGTTTAAAGCCGCGCGAAGTGGTGGCCGAATTTGACAAATACCTGCACGACGAATTGGACTTGATGCGCGAAGCCGCCAATGCCAGCCAACTTGGACGCAATTTCCAAAACAGCGATATGCTGATTGTGCCGAAGGTGTTTTACGACTACTGCACCAGCGATGTGCTAACCATCGAATGGATGGACGGCACGCCGGTATCCGATATTGCCAAACTCAAAGCCGACGGCATTGATTTGCACAAACTTGCCGATTACGGCGTGGAAATCTTCTTCACGCAAGTCTTCCGCGACGGTTTTTTCCATGCGGATATGCACCCCGGCAATATTCTGGTCGCCGCCGACAACCGCTACATCGCCCTCGATTTCGGCATCGTCGGCACGCTGACCGACTACGACAAGCGCTATCTCGCCATCAACTTCCTTGCCTTCTTCAACCGCGATTACCACCGCGTCGCCACCGCCCACATCGAATCGGGCTGGGTGCCTGCCGACACGCGAGCGGAAGAATTGGAAGCGGCTGTCCGCGCCGTGTGCGAACCGGTGTTCAACAAACCGATTTCGCAAATTTCCTTCGGCTTGGTGCTGATGCGCCTGTTTGAAGTCAGCCGCCGCTTCAATGTCGAAATCCAGCCGCAGCTGGTATTGCTGCAAAAAACGCTGCTCAACATCGAAGGTTTGGGCCGCCAACTCGATCCCGATTTGGATTTATGGAAAACCGCCAAACCGTTTTTGGTGCGTTGGATGAACGAACAGGTCGGCCCCAAAGCCCTTTGGCGAAACCTCAAAAACGAAGCCCCCGACTGGGCGCAAATCATCCCCTCCCTGCCGCGTAAAATCAGTGCGCTGGTTGATGAAAACCGCCAACAGGAAATGCGTGATGCCTATGTACATCTGGTCAAAGTACAGCAACGCCAAAGCCTGTGGCTGGGTGTGATTGCGGTTGTTTTGCTGCTGATTTTGCTGTTTAAGTAAACCGTAATACAGCTTTAAACGACATCACAAAGGCCGTCTGAAATTTAGTTTTCAGACGGCCTTTTATATGCCGATCTATTCTTTTTTCTCGTGCTGAACATGTCCGCTTTCGGCTTCGATATGCCGTCTGAAGCGCAAACCTGCGGCGTGATAAAACGGATGCGGCGAGAATTGGCGCGAGACTTGCGAAGCGAAGATGCAAGTCAGCAGCATCCAAAACAATAAATTCTGTCCGCCCGTCATTTCCATTACCACCACGGCGGCGGTCAACGGCGATTGGGTCGCGGCGGCAAGGAATGCGGCCATGCAGAGCAAAACCGCGACATTGGATGCGTCGCCCAGTTGCGCGAAAGAAGCCATGTGTTCGCCTATCAT
>NZ_CATNVN010000196.1:0-2819 GCF_951230505.1 uncultured Neisseria sp. | reverse complement strand
GCGTCAGCAGCGAAGAACCGAACTATACGCCTACCAACAAAACCAGTCAACACCCAATTTCAAAAAAATTAAAAAATTTTCACAACTATCTGTATTTAAATAATTTAAAATTTATTGGATTTTATCGTTCGATAGATAAAACAGATATCCTAAGATAAATAGTCCTGCAGCTTTGCTCTTATTTGCCACATTCAACACTCTATATCTCTATATTACTGGCGCTTTAGCCCCATCTACTCTTACAATCTCTACTTTCTCCAATAAAACAATCATAAATTTAGAAATAGTCCCTATTATGAGTAACGAAAAGATCCAACAAAAATTTGAACAAGCATATCACTCTTTTATTGAAGAGGAAAATTACGAGGAAGCGCTAAAATG
The DNA here is from genome assembly GCF_951230505.1 of uncultured Neisseria sp. Taxonomy (NCBI): domain Bacteria; kingdom Pseudomonadati; phylum Pseudomonadota; class Betaproteobacteria; order Neisseriales; family Neisseriaceae; genus Neisseria; species uncultured Neisseria sp. The sequence continues at coordinate 2,438 of NZ_CATNVN010000196.1, read as the reverse complement.
TGCCGAGATTCTTTGCCTTCTCAATCCCCAATCTGTCGAATTTCATCATAAAGTTGCTTATGCCTATCTGAAGCAATTGAAATGGGAAAAAGCCATTGAGGCTGAAATGAAAACGCTAGAGCTGGATAGTACCTATATTCCTGCTTTGGATTTACTTGCCCATGCTTACGGCGCTCTAGATAATTGGGAAAAAACTGGGTTTTACGGTCATCAGGCTTTGGTTCTAAAAGACAAAGCCATCCCAGACCTAGAACATGAAATCATTCCGACACCCGCTCCAAAAAACGGCAAACGGATTATCTCCTTTTCTTTATTTGGCAATAATTCCAAATATATTGAGCCTGCCGTCTTAAATACCCAGCTTGCTCCTGTACTTTTTCCCGGTTGGACATGTCGTTTTTATGTCGACGATTCTGTATCGGCTGAAGCTATTCAACGATTTAGAAATAACGGTGCCGAAGTGATCAAGGTTGGCGCACCGTTGGACAACTGGCCGGGTACGATGTGGCGCTTTCTTGCCATCAATGATCCCGAGGCTGAATACGTTATTTTCCGTGATGCAGATTCTATTATTTGCTATCGTGATGCTGCAGCCGTATCCGAATGGATAAAAAGTGGCACACTATTCCACACTATTCGCGACTCAGGCTCGCATACTGCCCTAATTCTTGCGGGTATGTGGGGCGCTAAAGCGGGCGCAGTCCCAGATATGCAGGAAAGGATTCAAAACTTTGTCGACAAGGGCTATCCTTCCAGACATTTTGCCGACCAAGATTTTCTAGAAAAAGAATTGTGGGCCTATATCCGTCAGAACCTGTTTGCACATGACAGATTATTTGATTTCTGTAATGCACACGAAATTCCCGGCGAGTTCTACTCTAATTATCAAATCGCTTTCAGCGAAGGGGTTACCAGCTTTAACGCAACGACTGATTATGAAGACGGCAGTCTGGCAAGATGGACGCTGTACTCCAGTGCTTCACCTTTGGTCAATCCGGACTACTCGCTCAATGTTGTTCCTGAATTTAAAGTCTGCAGTTATGTGACTGAAGTGAAAAACGGGGTGGTTTCAGCATTTTTGCCGAAGAGATATGGCAATGCGATTAAAGCCAAACTAGCCAGAATCAACATCGAACAAATTTAATTTGATTTGATTCCTAATATATCTCATTTAATGAACCCGTTATTTATGAGCAAACACATTCTCCTCGGCATTACCGGCGGTATTGCGGCGTATAAATCTTGCGAACTAGTCAGACTGCTGAAAAAGCAAGGACATTCTGTATCAGTGGTGATGACGGATTCTGCGACAGAATTTGTCTCCCCACTGACTTTCCAAGCTTTAACCGGCAATCCCGTTTTATCGGATACCTATTCAGGTGCTTCCAACAATGGCATGGCGCACATCAATCTGACGCGCGAAGCCGATGCATTTCTTATTGCGCCTGCGACTGCCAATACGATTGCCAAAATTGCCAACGGATTAGCAGACAACCTGCTGACTACTTTGGCTGCAGCCAGAAAATGTCCTTTGGCTGTTGCGCCTGCAATGAATGTCGAAATGTGGAACAACCCTGCCAATCTGCGCAATATTGAGCAGCTGGTTTCAGACGGCATTACCGTGTTTTACCCAAACAGTGGCGAACAGGCTTGCGGCGAAACAGGCACTGGCAGAATGGTCGAAGCGGTCGATCTGGCAGATTTGCTAGAGGATTTATGGACACCCAAGCTGCTGAGCGGCAAAAAAGTTCTGATTACAGCCGGCGCAACGTTTGAAGCCATCGATCCTGTTCGCGGCATTACCAATATTTCCAGCGGACAAATGAGCATGGCTTTAGCGCGTGCGTGCCGTGCTGCCGGAGCGAAAGTCACGCTGATTTACGGTCAAATTCAGACGGCCCTGCCGGCAGGCTTGGCTCATTCCGAACAGGCTGTCAGCGCAGAAACCATGTATCAGGCAGTTCACCGCCATATCCATGATCAGGATGTCTTTATTTCTGTTGCAGCCGTTGCAGACTATAAAGTCAAAAACAGCAGCAACGAGAAACTAAAGAAAAACGGCAATCAGCCTCCAATTATCGAACTGACGGAAAATCCGGATATTCTCGCATCCGTTGCCGCCCTGCCTTCTCCACCATTCTGCGTCGGCTTTGCTGCCGAAAGCCATCAAGTCTTGGAATTTGCTCGGGCAAAACGTTTGCGCAAAAACGTACCGATGCTGGTGGCCAACCAAGTTTCCGTTTCCATGGGTAAGCCAACCAATCAAATCACCATTATTGATGACCTTGCCGAAACCTCATTTCCAGAAACATCCAAACGCCAAGCAGCAGATGAAATCGTCAAACGCCTGGCTGAATTGTTGGCTTAATCAAACAAAAGGCCGTCTGAAAATTTTTCAGACGGCCTTTTGTTTGATCACAGTAATTCACAAACCAAAT
>NZ_CATNVN010000195.1:0-2959 GCF_951230505.1 uncultured Neisseria sp. | reverse complement strand
TAAGGGCGAGGCGTTGGGCGACGCCGAAGCGGTGTTGTTCGTCCACAATCACCAAACCCAGATTTTGGAACTCGACGTCGTCTGAAAACAGGGCGTGCGTGCCGACAGCGATTTTGACGGTACCGTCGGCGAGTTTGGCTTTGGCTTCGTCTTTGGCTTTTTTGCGCTGGCTGCCGGAAAGCCAAACGACTTCGAGACCCAACGGCTCAAGCCATTGTTTAAACTTGATAAAATGCTGTTCAGCAAGGATTTCGGTTGGTGCCATTACAGCCACCTGCGCGCCGGATTCAATGGCGGTCAAAGCAGACAAGGCGGCGACGATGGTTTTGCCGCTGCCGACATCGCCTTGCAGCAGACGGTGCATGGGGTGGGTTTGCGCCATATCGCGGCAGATTTCGGAAACAACTTTTTCTTGTGCATCGGTCAAGGCAAACGGCAAAGCGTGGCGCAGGGCTTGAGTCAATGTGCCGTCGCCGCCCAATGCTGTGGCCGAGCCGCTGACACGCTTCTGCCGCGCCAAGCGCATGGACAACTGTTGCGCCAAAAGTTCGTCAAATTTAAGCCGCTGCCATGCGGGGAGCGTGCCGTCTGAAAGTTGATGAATAGTGAAACTAGGCGGCGGTGAATGCAAAAGGCGCAGGCTTTCGGCAAGGTGCGGCAGTTTCAGACGGCCTAATAAAGCATCAGGCAAGGTGTCGTGCAGCGGCGTAACGTCCAAAGCCGTCTGAATAATACGGCGCAGAGTGGGTTGATTCAAACCGTTTACGGTCGGATAAATCGGCGTGAGGCTTTCTGCCAAACCGCTGTTTTCTGCATCGCGGATTTTAGGGTGAATCATCTCGTCGCCGTGAAACCCGTGTTTGATTTCGCCCACGGCGCGGATGCGTTTGCCGACCGCCATCTGTTTCTGGTTGCTGGAGTAAAAGTGGATGAAGCGCAGAAAAAGGACGCTGCCGGAATCATCGGCGATTTGGACGATCAGCTGCTTGCGCGGTTTGAACGTTACTTCCTGATGGATAACTTCGCCCTCGACCTGACACGGCACGCCGATCGGCGCATCCTTAATCGGCATGATGTGCGTCTCATCCTCATAACGCAACGGCAGGTGCAACACCAAATCCCATGCGGTATGGAGGTTGAGTTTTTCGAGCTTCTTGGCGGAAACATCGGTGATTTTGAGCTGTTTTTGGGTTTCGGGCGTCATCTTAAAAGGCAGCTGATTTAAAGTTTGCTGTATTTTATCCGAAAACAAAAAGGCCGTCTGAACACAATGTTTCAGACGGCCTTCAAAGCTGAATACTTGAAACAAATTAATATTTGAAAATACGCCGGCTATCGAATCAACTTCAGCCATTGTTAGTAAACAGCTTTCAAAAAAGAAGGATATTCAACCCATACCTTTATCAGGAATTTAGCCAATAATGTTTACATACCCAATCATTATCCATTCTCCTAAAAATGCCAATCCAATTTCAATTTGACTGTCCGCGGTTCGCCATAGAAATTGTTTTGACCTCGCGTACGGTTGTAGTTATTTTCAAAATACGTCCTGTCAGCCAGGTTCGTTCCTATCAGGCTGATTCTGCCGTGCTTGTGGAAGTCATATTGAACAAAGCCATCTATAAGTCCGTAGCCTCCTTGGCGAATATTGTAAAGGCTACTTGTGCGACTTTGCGCGGATATTCCGCCACCCAAGGTCAACTTAGTTTGAGGCAAGCGGTAGCTTGTACCGAGACGGAACATATGTACCGGCGTGAAGTTACTGAAGTTATACGGGTCGGCAGTCGTGTTTTTCTCCAACCGCTCCGCATTAACTTCTGCAGCATTTTTATACTTACTTTTGTTATATGTGTAGCCAACAAAAATACGCCAGTTTTCCGACAATTCGCCAGCCAATTCAAGTTCTGCACCGCTGCTCTTAACCTTACCCACAGGTTTAGCGATGGTTTGGAATGAACCTCCGTTACGACTAGTATCGGGAACAAATCCGAAATCGACAACGGTACGGTTTTTCTGCTGTAAGACAAACAAGGCAAGCGAAGCATTCAGACGGCCTTGCAAGAACGACCCTTTCCAACCTATTTCATAGTTAGTCCCGATGAGTGGTGGAAGAACGGATTTGCTGGTTACATCAACGTTATCCTGTTGTTTAAAAATCTTAGTATAGCTGGCATACAAGCTTTGTTGCGGTGTCAGGTCGTAGGTAATGCCTGCATATGGCGTAAACCGATGACTTTGCATTTTTGAGGTGTAGTGTTCTTTGTCGATTTTGTTACTGCTCTCAGTTTGGAATGCCGTAGCAGGCTGGCCGTAGCGTACAGGCATTTCTTTGGTTTGTGTGGTTTCATAGCGCGTATAGTGCATACCACCCAAGAGATGCAGACGGTTGGTCGCATTAAAACGGGTACTGACAGTCAAAGAATGTGTTTTATTCGTGTTAAGGTATTTCGAATAATTGTATAACGCCGGAACATGATCATCTGCAACCTGAACAGTTTTCCACAGCGGTATTTTCAGATATTGGTTTGCCCATTTCAAATTTCCCTCTTCATCCCGCTCCTGTATTTTGTTTCCATTTGCATCCAATTCGTAAACAGGATCTTGCACCATTACGCGCTCACCATTGTCGTTGACTGTCCAGACAGGCTTGCCCTCAGCATCCAAACGGGGAGTATATTTGGTAATATGCGCGCCACTGCATTCCGGTACATAGATTTTGTTATTACCTTTTTCGTTATAAATATGCCAATCTGGTTCGACAATGCCTTTTTCTAAAGGATTACGCTCCGGACCATCGGGATGAATGCCGCAACTGCCTGCACCTGCATAACCTTGAGGACGGACAAAATAACGGTTTTGATATATTTCCGTATAAGCAGAACGAATTTTTTCATTGTTATACGCATAGCCGACAAAGAAATCATGTTCACGCCCAAGCAGGCGGTAGTTACCTGATTTC
>NZ_CATNVN010000194.1:0-2973 GCF_951230505.1 uncultured Neisseria sp. | reverse complement strand
ACATCGCCCATCGGATAGGTGAGCTTAGTGTAAGCCGGGTCGTAATGAAGGGTCTTACCAATTTGGTTTCGCGCAGATTGTACGATTTGCGGCGATGGTTTGTCTGGTATGGTAATGGGTTGTAGGGAGTCAGTGTCCATACCGGGAATAAATACGTGATTACGGGTAAAAAATACAGCTGTTGCCATCAGAAAGATGGAAAATACAACGCTGAGAAATATAGGCTTGGCAGTTTTATGTTTCATGATATGCGCACGGCTTAGATGTTGTATGCATTATTTATCAGATTTTGGGGAAGGTTGGCAATGCTTAATTGAATAATAGTCTTGCGCGTATGTACGGATAAATGGAAGATAAATGATATTTTATTATTGCCAAATCGTTTTTTGTAAGTACAGATTTTACTTAGTTCATGATAAAAGGCCGTCTGAAAACCAAGCTCCGGTTTTCAGACGGCCTCAATCATTCAAAACTTTCAATAAACCCTTATTTCAATGTTTCCAGCAGCTTTCCGTGTATTCCGCCGAAACCGCCGTTACTCATGACCAAAATATGGTCGCCGGCTTCGGCGTTTTTCACGATTTCGGCAACAAAGGCATCGAAGTCTTTGCCGACGTGTAGCTTGTCGCCTAAAGGCGCGAGGGCTTCGGCGACGTTCCAGTCCACACCGCCGGCGTAGCAGAACACTTGGTCGGCACCTTTGAGGCTTGCGGGCAGGGCGGCTTTCATGGTGCCGAGTTTCATGGTGTTGGAACGCGGCTCGAGGACGGCGAGGATGCGGGCATTACCGACACGTTGGCGCAGGCCTTCGATGGTGGTTTCGATGGCGGTCGGGTGGTGGGCGAAGTCGTCGTAAACGGTGATGCCGTTTACCGTGCCTTTAATTTCCATGCGGCGTTTGACGTTTTTAAACGCGCTCAGGGCTTCGCAGGCCGTCTGAATATCGACGCCGGCATGACGTGCGGCAGCGATAACGGCGAGCGCATTCATGCGGTTGTGTTCGCCCATCAGTTCCCAAGCGACGTGTCCGACCGTTTCGCCATGATGGCATACGTCAAACGAGCCGTCGGCATGAACAGTGCCAACTTGCCAGCCGTGTTCGGTACCGAATTTTTCCACCGGCGTCCAGCAGCCCTTATCCAAAGTGTCTTGCAAACTTTGTTGTTGTCCGTTGCAAACGATGAGGCCTTCAGACGGCACGGTGCGTACCAAATGATGAAATTGGGTTTGAATGGCGCCCAAATCGGTAAAAATGTCGGCGTGGTCGAATTCCAGATTGTTCAAAATGGCGGTACGCGGACGGTAGTGTACAAATTTGGAGCGTTTGTCGAAAAAGGCGGTGTCGTATTCGTCGGCTTCGATGACGAAAAACGGCGATTTGCTGTTCGGGTCTTGGCGCGGCGTTTGCGGCAGACGGGCGGAAACGCTGAAGTTTTCCGGTACGCCGCCGATGAGGAAGCCCGGTGCAAGACCGGCATATTCCAAAACCCATGCCAGCATGGAGGCTGTAGTCGTTTTGCCGTGTGTGCCGGCTACGCCGAGTACCCAGTGCTGGTGCAATACGTTTTCAGCCAGCCATTGCGGGCCGGAAGTATAAGGCAGGCCTTTGTTCAAAATGGCTTCAATCACATCCATGCCGCGTTTGGCAACATTACCGATAACGTAAATATCGGCTTTAAATTTGTCCAATTGAGCGGCATCAAAGCCTTCGTGTACGTCTATGCTCAAGGCTTCGAGCTGGGTGCTCATCGGCGGATACATCTTGGCGTCGCAACCGCTGACTTTAAAACCTGCTTCTTTGGCAATAGCCGCTACGCCGCCCATAAATGTGCCGCCGATACCGATAATGTGGATGTGTTTCATGATAAGACTGTCTTTGGATAAATTAATTTTAAAGCCGTCATTATAACGGAGTTTGGATAAAGGGGTCGTCTGAAAAGTTAGACAACAATAAGAATAGGAAAAAAATACGAGGGATTTGATTTTAAAAGGAGGGCGTTGAGGTTTTGATTGGGTAAGTATTACTTTGAAAAGAGTTATTTGATACGGTAAAGTCGTTCACGAAGGTCAGATGAAGCATTGCCTTGAACTCCTCAATGCTTGATAGCGTGAGGTTTTCGGTAATAGGGTTACTTGGATAGACTTTAGAGAATGGGGGGTATTCAATAATGCCGTCTGAAAAATAAGCCCTCATTAAAACAAGTCATGGCTTTTTTCAGACGGATTTGTATTCTGTATCTTGTGATTTCTATTAAAGCGCAGCATCCGAACGCTCGCCGGTACGGATACGGATGGCTTCTTCAACCGGATAAATGAAGATTTTGCCGTCCCCGATTTTGCCGGAATGTGCGGTTTCCAAAATGGCATCAACAGCCTGATCGACTTTGTCGTCAGCCAATACCAATTCGATTTTTACTTTGGGCAGGAAATCAACCGCGTATTCTGCGCCGCGATAAATTTCCGTATGGCCTTTTTGGCGGCCGAAGCCTTTGACTTCGCTGACGGTCATGCCGGTAATGCCGATTTCGGTCAAGACTTCGCGCACATCGTCGAGTTTGAAAGGTTTGATAATGGCTTCGATTTTTTTCATATTAAATCTCCTTATTTGAGAAAAGGCCGTCTGAAACATTCAGACGGCCTTTGTTCCATTAAGTTCGTTCAAACTTTATTTGAGTGAACTTATTTCTTTTTCTGAGCCGGCAGGTCGGTACATACACCCAATGCCACTTCCGCAGCCATACCGATGGATTCGCCCAAGGTTGGGTGTGGGTGGATGGTTTTGCCGATGTCGGTTGCATCGCAGCCCATTTCGATGGCCAAGCAGACTTCGCCGATCATATCGCCGCCGTTAGGGCCAACGATACCGCCGCCGATGATGCGGCCGGTTTCAGCATCAAAAATCAGCTTAGTGAAACCATTGTCGCAACCGTTGGCAATCGCACGGCCGGAAGCAGCCCATGGGAAGTTGGCTTT
>NZ_CATNVN010000193.1:0-3039 GCF_951230505.1 uncultured Neisseria sp. | reverse complement strand
GCCATTCTTGCCGCCTGTCCGAGCAAAAGCATTAAAAACCTCCCCGAAACCGACACCAGCGTTATCAAAGGCCCTGACCGCCCCACCGGTACGCCCGATCCCGTCGGTACGACAGTGAGCGGTGGAGGAGCAAACTACACCGTAGTTTCCTACAACGAATTGCCGCACTGGGACCTCCAACACTTTACCAAAAGCCTGCAGTCTTTCCGCTTAGGCTGTGAAAAACTTAAAAACCGCCAAGGCTGGCAGGACGTTTGTATCCAAGCCATGCAAACGCCGGTGCACCATTTCCAAGCCAAGCACTTTTTCGAGCGCTATTTCACCGCATGGCGCGTCGATAACGGCGGCAATCCTGCCGGCACCATTACCGGCTATTACGAACCGGTCCTGCACGGCGACGACAAGCCCACAAGCCAATCCCGTTTCCCTATTTACGGCATTCCGAACGATTTTGTTTCCGTTCCGCTGGCTGCAAACTTGAGAGGCAGCAAAGCCACCGTCCGCATCCGCCAAACCGGCCCAAACAGCGGCGTCATCGACAACAGCGGCGCATACACGGCCGACTTGTCCAGATTCCCGATTACAGCACGCAGCACCGCGCTGAAAGGCCGTTTTGAAGGCAGCCGTTTTGTTCCTTACTACACCCGCAGCCAAATCAACGGCGGCGCGCTTAACGGCAAAGCGCCGATTTTGGGTTATGCAGATGATCCGGTCGAACTTTTCTTTATGCACATTCAAGGTTCAGGCCGTCTGAAAACACCGTCCGGCAAATACATCCGCGTCGGATTTGCCGATAAAAACGAACATCCGTATGTTTCCATCGGCCGCTATATGGCGGACAAAGGCTATCTGCCGCTGGGTCAGACCAGCATGCAGGGCATCAAGGCCTATATGAAGCAAAACCCCGGCCGCCTTGCCGAAGTTTTGGGACAAAATCCAAGCTACGTCTTCTTCCGCGAGCTGACCGGCAGCGGCGATTCCGGCCCAGTGGGCGCATTGGGTACGCCGTTGATGGGCGAATACGCCGGTGCCATTGACCGCCACTACATCACGCTTGGCGCACCGTTATTTGTCGCCACTGCCCATCCGATCACCAAAAAAGCCCTCAACCGCTTAATTATGGCGCAAGATACCGGCAGCGCGATTAAAGGCGCAGTCCGTGTGGATTATTTCTGGGGCTATGGCGACGAAGCAGGCGAAGTGGCCGGTAAAATGAAAACCACCGGCTATGTATGGCAGCTCCTGCCCAACGGCATGAAACCGGAATACCGTCCATAAACAGCGGTTTAAAAAAGGCCGTCTGAAACCAAGATTCAGGTTTCAGACGGCCTTTTTATTTCTATAAAAATGCGGCAGGTTTTAAAAACCTGCCGCGGTATGGGGACATACAGCTCGGACGGTAAGCCGGGTTCTGTCGCGGACAGTCATTCCTCTAGGCACATCATTGCTGGTGTGCTCAAGCAACCTACCCGAACGCTCGGCGAGCAGCGTCATCGCGTTCTGTTTGGTCTTGCTCCGAATGGGGTTTAGCCTGCTGCGCTTTGTTACCAAATGCACGGTGCGCTCTTACCGCACCTTTTCACCCTTACCTGTTTTGCCCGAAGGCAATCATCGGCGGTATTGCTTTCTGTTCCACTTTCCGTCGCGTTGCCGCGCCCGGCCGTTAGCCGGCATTCTGCTCTGTGGAGCCCGGACTTTCCTCCCCGTATGCCTTACGCGATACGCGGCGACTGTCTGTCCGACCTGTATGAGGTGCGGATTATAACACAGCCGCCATAGGGTTCAGACGGCCTAAATATTTATTTTTTCTTTTTAAATGCTATTTCGGTCAAACCCAATTCCTGTGCTTTTTTGCGGACTGCGGATTCGGGCATTTCGCGTGCCAGGCGGCTGGTGCAGTATTCAGTCATGGTGGTGGCGCAGGCTTTGAAGTTGCCGGTAAAGTCGCTGGCGGCACTCAAAAACGGGATGAGGCGGCCGGCCATGATTTCTTCGGCCGGTGCGTCTGTTTGGGCGGATACGCGTCCGGACTCGACCGCCGAGAAGATTTGTTCGGTAAAGCGTCGGGCGAAGTTTGCTTCTGTTTGGCAGTCTTGGAATGCAGTGTTTTCATGTTGGCAGACAAGGGTAACTTCGCCTTGAGCTTCTTGCAGCGGTTCGGCCAAATCGAGTTTGAGGGTTTGCTTGTTGGTTTGCAGCCAGGCGGTGCGGCCTTGGGTTTTGATGATTTTGCCGTAAACGCCGATGGCATCGTTTTTGGGAATGTTTTTCTGTTCGGCAAGTTGTTGGGCCGAGAATAAGGGGGCTTGTTCGGCAAATGCGCCGCCGGTTTCGTGTTTGAAGTAGGCGGCGAGGTCTTGTTTGATGAGGGCTTGGGTCAGCAGTTTTTCGCCTTCGGTCAGGCGGTGTGCGAAGCCGTGTGTTTTGGGGGCGGATGCGGCATCCGTGGTCTTGGTGTCCGGTGTGCAGGCGCTCAGGAGTAAAAGCAGGGGAAGGATATATTTCATGGTTGGTCTCTCAACAGGCCGTCTGAATATATGGTTTCAAACGGTCAGCGTTGTTTATCGATAACGATAAACCCGGCGGGGATAGACGGGATAAGCCGGATTGTTGTGAACGGGTTGGCTGTCTTGGTAAATGACGGTCGTTCCCGGCGGGGCGTTGATGGTCACGGTTTTGTTGACAGTGGTTTGCGAGTGGACGGGCAGGTCCAAGACGGCGGTGCGTCCATACGGAGTCTCGGTATAGACGCACGCGCTTAGAAAGAGGGTGATGCTCAGGACCAATGCCTTCATGTTTCAGACGGCCTTATTTGAGCAGGTTTTTCAAGGCCAGGCGCACGCCTTCGCCGACTTCCGTGCCCTTGGGAATGCCTTTGGTGGCGGCTTTGGCTTCGCGTTCGTTGTAGCCGAGGGCAAGCAGAGTGTTGATGATGTCTTGGCTTTCGTCGGCAACGGCATCAGGGGCAAACAGGCCGTCTGAAACGGTATGGGATACGAGTTTGCCGCGCAGTTCCAACACCATGCGTTCGGCGGTTTT
>NZ_CATNVN010000192.1:0-3072 GCF_951230505.1 uncultured Neisseria sp. | reverse complement strand
GCGTTGGTTTTCAAGCCGCCGATGTCGCTGAAATCGGCATAGACGGTGTAGGTTTGTGATGATTTGCCGAACGATTGTCCGCCGGCGGCGCGGAAGGCGAGAAAGCCGATAGCGGCCGCGCCCAGCAAGACAAACAGTCCTACCCAAAATTCCAAAGCATTTTTTTTCATGTGCTATTGTCCTTGTTTCATTCTTTTCAAGTGTCGTTTCAGACGGCCTTTAGTCGGTAAACATCCACGCGGTCAACATAAAGTCGACGGCGAGGATGGTCAGGGCGGAAGACACTACCGTGCGTGTACTGGCGCGCAAAATACCTTCGGAAGTCGGTACGCAGTGGAAGCCCTGATGTACGGCGATCAGCGTAACGGCTACACCGAAGGCGGCGGATTTGATTAAGCCGTTGAGTACGTCGTAATGGAAGGTAATGTTGTTTTGCATTTGCGACCAGAAAATACCGCCATCCAAACCCAGCCATTCGACGCCGACCAAATACGCGCCGTAAATGCCGGCAACATTGAAAATTGATGCCAACAAAGGCATGGAAAACACACCCGCCCAAAAGCGCGGCGCAACCACGCGTGCCACAGGGTCGACCGCCATCACGTTCATTGCTTCAAGCTGCTCAGTGGTTTTCATTAAGCCGATTTCGCTGGTCATGGCACCGCCCGCGCTGCTGGCAAACAGAATCGCCGCCAATACGGGACCTAATTCGCGCAACAGGGAAGCGGCAACCATATAGCCCAAAATATCGGCGGATTTGAATTTTGCCAGCTGCGTATAGCCTTGCAAGCCCAATACCATGCCGACAAACAGGCCGGAGACGGCAACAATCAGGACAGACAACACGCCTGCAAAGTAAACCTGGCGGATGCTCAGGCGCGGGCGGGCAAACGCCGTACCTGATTTGGCCAGGATCTGCAGGAAAAACAGCGTAATGCTGCCCAGCGATTGGATGAAGCCGAGGGTTTTTGCCCCGACGGAACGGATAAAATTCATAGGTTTCAGTTGATTGGTTAAATGGTTTTCAGACGGCCTTGTTTAAGTTTCAGGCCGTCTGAACATCAGCCCAGCAAGTCTTGTTTTAAAGTCGTTTGCGCCGGATAGCGGTAGGCGACGGGGCCGTCTGCCAAACCGCCGACAAACTGGCGTACCCAAGGCGAGTCGAGTTCGCGCATTTCTTCGGGCGATCCGGAGAACATGATTTCGCCGTGTGCCAAGAAAATCACTTGATCGACGATTTCCAGCGATTTTTCGATGTCGTGCGTTACCATCACGCTGGTGGAGCGCAGGGCTTTGTTGGCGCGGCTGATGAGGTGGGCGATGACGCCCAGCGAAATCGGGTCGAGGCCGGTGAAAGGTTCGTCATACAACATGATTTCAGGGTCGAGCGCAATCGTACGCGCGAGGGCGACGCGGCGCGACATACCGCCGGAAAGCTCGGAAGGCATCAGGTTTTCAATGCCGCGCAAACCGACTGCATTCAGTTTCAGCAATACTAAATCGCGGATGACCGCTTCGGGCAAATCCGTCAGTTCGCGCATGGGGAAGGCGATGTTGTCGAAGACGGATAAGTCGGTGAACAATGCGCCGTGTTGGAACAAAACGCCCATGCGACGGCGGTGTTCGTACAGCTCCTGCGCCGAAAAGGCGGCCAAATCACGCCCTTCAATCAGCACTTTGCCCGATTGTGGGCGGATTTGACCCGTAATCAGGCGCATCAGCGTGGTTTTACCGCTGCCCGAACCACCCATTACGGCGGCGAAATTGCCTTGTGGAATGCTGAAGTTGATGTTGTTCAGAATAGGACGGTCGCCATATGCGAAGGCAACGTCTTTCATTTCGATGAAGGGTGTGGAACTCATGCAGGAGAGGGGTGTCGAAAAATGTATTTTAATTACGAGTATTGTAAAGGGTATTGGATATTCGGGCAATTTTCAGACGGCCTGCGCTTAGGAATAACGGGTAAAAACGTGTGAAAGAATGCAGAAGCGTTGGTGCTACGGTCGTTTTGTCGTATGTTGTGTCAAACATACAGACAGATGTGTAGGTATATAAAGAAGCGGGCAAACATGCCCGCCTTATTTTTAATATTTCTGCAAACCTTCTACCTTGATTTCTTTTGCATTGGCATTGATGAAGGCTTGAGTTGCTTTCATCGTGGCTTGAATGCGTGGATCGTTCCAGCGCACGATTTGGTTGTTTTCATCGCGCTTGTCCGACCAGATAATCACGCCGTCGGTGTATTTTTTGCTGATTTCAAGCATTTTGCGCCAGCGGACGGGGTCGATGAATTGTTTGAAATAAGGGCTGTTGGTGGCCGAATAATATTGCGGCCAGATGTAGCCGATGATTTTTTTGTTGGGAAAGCGTTGGTGGATGTCATCAACGGCGGTTTTCACGTCTTTTTCCCATTGCACCAAATCGGGGGAAGTGATGTAGAACACAGGATTGGCATAGTCGCTGATGGCGGCGGTGGGCGCACGGCGTTTGCTGACTTGCCGCCATTTGGCCAAGATGGCTTCGTTGTCAACGTTGGGGCGGTAGTGGCGGATGCCGTGCAGGTGTTCGGAGGGCATGCCGTAGTTGCTGATGAAGGCGCGCGGGTTTTCTTCTCTGAAGATTTGGTACATCCGCGCGAAGTCGGTTTTCAATTCGTCGGGTGTCAGCAGCTGGCCGTCTTTTTCGGCAAACCAGCTTTCGATGTCGGTGGAAATGGTGCGGTAGCCTTCGCGGCGCGATTGTTTGGCCAATTCACGGATGCGCGCTTCGTTGAGTACGCCGTGTTTGCGTTTGCCCGTCGGATCGGGTTTGACCAACTCGCTTTCGTAAACCAAGAACACTTTGGAGAGTTTGTCGGCGGTCAGGTCGGGTTTGCCGACGTAGTCCATGCGGTCGTAGATGATGAAATCTTTGGCATGGGCGGAGAGGGCGGTCAATAAGAGGACGAGGGGCAAAAGGCGGTTGGGTTTCATATTTTTAGGCAGATAAGGGAAAAGGGCCATTGTACGGGAAGCGGTGTTAAAGTGAGTCAAAGGCCGTCTGAAAGGATAAAAGTTCTTTCAGACGGCCTTT
>NZ_CATNVN010000191.1:0-3115 GCF_951230505.1 uncultured Neisseria sp. | reverse complement strand
AAGTAATACACTGCCAACATTAGTAACGCTGGAAAACCAATAAAAGCACAGATACACTTTTCATCAGCATTACTAAAAAAAAGAGCGGTAAAAAAACCTATCACAGTAAAAATTAAAGTTTTTTGCCAAATTAACTTTAGAGTTTCCCATATTTTTTGCCAAATTGACTTTGAAATATTTTCCATTATTTATCTCCCAAACAACAAATTCTCTTTAATCCCGCGTATCCTATCCCGCAACACCGCCGCCTCTTCAAACTGCAAATCCCGAGCCGCCTGTTGCATGGCTTTTTCCAGTTTGGCGATTTCTTTAATCGCGTCTTCTTCGTTGTGAATCTCGCCGACTTTAACCTTGTTTTTACCTTTCAGACGGCCTTTAATATTTCCAATCAACCCAATGTAACCATCTCAATCTGCTCCATACTCCTGCCCAAGAAGCGTTCGCCGATGGTGCGGAAGCGCAGTGGGATGTCGCTGACGTAGAAGCGGTAATCCGGATTATCGTTTTCCGTGTTCAGCAAACCTGCTTGCGCCAAGGCTTTGGCGGTGGCTTCGGCGGTGGTGATGGCGGAATCGACCAAGGTAACGTTTTGTGCTTCGCGGCCGATAAGCGGTTTGAGCAATGGGAAGTGGGTACAACCCAACACCAGCGTGTCGATGTCGTCAGCCAAGAGCGGCTTCAGGTATTCGCGTACGGTCAGGCGGGTGACTTCGTGATCGAGCCAGCCCTCTTCCACCAATGGCACAAGCAGGGGCGCGGCTTGCGTGCGTACCAGCGTGTCGTTGTTTTGCGAATGAATGGCGCGTGCGTAGGCGTTGCTGTTGACGGTAGTGTTGGTTGCGATAATGCCGATTCGGTTGTTTTTGGTGGTTTGCAAAGCGGCTTCCGCACCGGCGGAGATGACGTCCAATACGGGCATATTGCCTGCTTTTTGACGGATTTTTTGTCCGGCAACGGCGGCGATGGTGTTGCACGCGATAACGAGTGCTTTGACATCGTTTTCCAGTAGAAAATCGACAATCTGCATGGCGAAGGTTTCGATGGTGGCACGGGATTTGGTGCCGTAGGGAACGCGTGCGGTATCGCCGAAATAGATGATGTTTTCCATCGGCAGGCGTTCCATCAGGGCGCGGACGTTGGTCAAGCCGCCGACGCCGGAATCGAATACGCCGATGGGGCGTTGTTTGCTGGTACTCATGGTTAATTTCTTCAATATAGAGTTGAGGCCGTCTGAAACCGTTTTCAGACGGCCTGAAGGTTAAACATATTCTTTTTTATCGTTTTCCATCCAAGCCTGATGCGAGCAAATCCACAACAGCACGATACCGCACACGGTCGAGCTCAACATCATACCGGCCATCACCAAGGCAGAACCATTATGCAGCCAAGTCGTTGCCATGCCGACCGATGCGCCGATAAGGGATTGGAACACGCCCAAGACGGCATTTGCACTACCGCCCTCTGCGCTGAAATAGCTCATAAAGCAGGCCTGAGTGTTCGCACCGACCAAGCCTTGCGTACCGACTGAAAACATCACACATGGCACTAAAGCCCACAAAGGCGGCAGAGACAGCGACAATACCAAAACCGTCATCAACAGATTGGCGGCGAATTGGACGATAATGCCCCATTTGAGGATGTTTTGCGGATGCGTACCGGTTTTCAAACGCCATGCGGTAACGCGGTTAAACGACATCATGGTAATGATATTGAGCGCAAATATCCAAGCATATTGGTTTGGGGAAACATGATACAGGTGTTGGTACACAAACGACGATTCAGTCAAAAAGGCAAACATCGAACCAAAACTGAAAGCTTGGAAAAACAGATAGCCCATTGCAGCGCGCGTTCTCAAAACGCGTTTAAACCTGCCGGCCACCACGCCAAACACGTCCATGCTGATTTTGCCTTTTTGGTGCGGCTTGGGCAGGAAATACCACATCAAACCCCAAAGCAGCAGCGAATAACAGGCCAGAAAACCGAAAATCATGCGCCAGCCGCCCAAATTCTGCAAGCCTGCACCAATCATCGGTGCCATCAGCGGCACAATCATCAGAATAATGCCGATTAAGGCAAACATCTGCGCGGCTTTGCGTCCGGAATAATAATCGCGCACCATCGCGCCGGAAATCACCACGGTCATCCCCGCGCCAAACGCCTGCAAGGCACGCAAGTTCAGCAGCTGCTCGACATTATTCACCATCGTCAAACCGATAACGGCGGCAAAGTAAATGCTCAAGCCCACCAAGGCGACAGGTTTGCGGCCTTTAATATCCGAAATCGAACCGCCGACCACCTGACCAAACGCCACGCCAAACATAAAAAAGCTCAGGCTTTGCTCGATGCGGTGGATGTCCGAACCCAGCGACTTCGCCATTTCGGGAATCGCAGGCAGATAGGCATCGACAGAAAACGGCATCAGCGCGACCAACATCGCCATCAGCACGGCCATGGTTTTTTCGCCCAAAGGGGCTTGTTGTGCAGTCATTCCGACTTTCGCTTTCGTAAAAAATATTCAAAAAACAAAGAAAACAACCGCCTTGTCAGACGGTTGCGGATTGGATGGAATTATAGCAGATTTCAACCCTATCCAATCACTGCACAAAAACCTTTGCAAAACTTAAGGCCGTCTGAAACTTCGTTTGGTTGAATCCCCCCGCCGCAAACGTTAAAATGCTTGTTTTTTAAGACAACAAATTGTTTCACATCACGGATTCTAAGGAATAATCATGACTACATTTCAAATTGCGCGTACCGACGGGAAAACGCTCGAAATTCAAGGCAAAATGGCCAACCGCCACGGCTTGATCGCAGGTGCGACCGGTACGGGTAAAACCGTTACCCTGCGCCGCATGGCGGAAGCCTTCAGCAGCGAAGGCATCCCTGTATTCTTGGTCGATGTCAAAGGCGATTTGTCGGGCATCGCACAAGCCGGTACCAACAGCGGCAAAGTGGGCGAACGCATCGCCGAGTTTGATTTGGGCGAGCAATGGCTGCAAAATTTCCCCGTGCGCTTTTGGGATGTTTACGGCGAAACCGGTATTCCCGTACGCGTCACCGTTTCAGAAATGGGCCCTATGCTTTTGGCCCGCCTGATGAATCTGAACGACACGCA
>NZ_CATNVN010000190.1:0-3118 GCF_951230505.1 uncultured Neisseria sp. | reverse complement strand
TACCTTATTGCCGCTACGCCTTTGCTGTTTGCGGCTGCCTACGCGCTGCAATATCCGCGCGTGCCGGTTGCAAGCGAAAAGCCGGAAGGAAACGAGGTTTACTTTGCGCAGGTTGCAGGCTGGATCATTCTGCTTACTGCGTTGGCAACAGGCAGCTATGCCCTTTATATGCAATGGACAGGCGAGGAAACCCTGTTTACCCAGTTGTGGTTGTGGCCGATATTTGCCAGCTTACTGTTGTTTGCCAAACGTCTGAAATGGGAAGAGCTTCTGCAAACCAATTTGGCATTCTTGCCATTGTTTGGCCTGCATTTCCTCTCCTACCATACCGAGCATGCGGTGACAGCCGCCGCAGCCTTGCCGCTTGCCGCCGCCACTGTGTTGAACTTCATTATCCTGAACAACTATCAGCGCCATGATCTGATTTGGTTACACAAACTCAATATCACGATACTCGGCGTACTTTGGACGCTTTGGACGGCGCTGTATGTCGGCGAACGTTTTTACGGCGTTTGGGCGCAGCTTTCGTGGCTGGTCGTGCCGCTGGCGATGTGGATTGTTTTCCATACGCAACGCCAACGCGAATTTTTCAGACGGCATCAAGCCATTTATCAGCATTTTGCTATGCCGTTGTGCGCCCTTGCTGCTGCCTGTTGGATGCTGTGGACCAACTTCTCCACGCCGTTCCAACCTTCGCCGTTGCCGTATATTCCCGTGCTCAATCCGGTGGAACTCGCCAGCGCCGGTATGCTTTGGTTTGCCCTGAAATCCCTACCCGAAGCCTTACCGTCCGAACTTCGACGTACCACAGCGACCACTGTCGCCGCCTTGGCATTTATGCTGATCAGCGCAGGCGTGATGCGCGTATGGCATTTCTACGACGGCATTACTTGGCGACTCGACATCATGCTCCAATCCTTCGGTCTGCAAGCCAGCCTCTCCGTCGTTTGGGCAGTAACCGCCATCATCTTGATGGTACTCGGCAACCGTCGCAAACAGCGTTCCTACTGGATGACAGGCGCGACGCTGATGGGCATCGTGGTCGTTAAACTCTTCCTGATCGAGCTTTCTAACAGCGGCGGTATTGAGCGCATTGCCTCCTTCATCATCGTCGGCTTGCTGCTGCTTCTGGTCGGTTGGTTTGCACCCGTTCCGCCCAAAGCAGAGAATGATGGCGAACCTAAAGCCTAATCATTAATCCCCAAAAGAAAAAGGCCGTCTGAAAAAAGCAGCGTTATCTGTTTTCAGACGGCCTTTATTTTTTAGAAGGTACAATCTGCTTTGTTCTGGCATGTCTAATTGTATTGGGTTATGATGCCTTTTAATATATAAATGGATAAGCCGTAGGTCGTCTGAAAAAACGAAAACGGGTCTGCATATCACGCATGATGCGTCCGACAGACTGACCATGGATGGACACATAAAGATAAAAACCGCTACCGGAGGAAATAGAAAATGCCTAACCGCAATGAGCTTCCCTTAATTTATTCTTGTTCCGGATGTTCAGATGTGGCGCAGCTGGCCAACAACACAGCCGTGGCGCTCGACCATGCCGGAGAATTTGAAATGTCGTGCATTTCCGGCGTAGGCGGCAAAGTCGCGCCGTTGGTACGCAAAGCGCAGTCCGGACGGCCGATGTTGGTTATTGACGGCTGTCATCTGCATTGCGCTAAATCGTGTTTGGAAAATGTAGGCGTTGAAATCCCGGAAGGGCATCATGTGAAACTATACGAACTGGGCTACAAAAAACGCTTTGGCAAAAGCTATGACGAGGCGATGGTAGAAGAAGTTTATCAATATGTTTTGACGAAGAAGGGCGATGTATTGAGCAGTTAACGATCTTTATTTGATTGATTGTCCCCAGAATATCGGTTGAGAATCTAATCCATGGGACTGTAAGTTTTACATATACATGATTTGGGACGTGAGAAAATAAAGATTTTAGGCCGTCTGAAAAACCATTTAGTTTTCAGACGGCCTTATATTTTGGCAGATATACAGTTTAGCCTGATTGCCGATAAATTTAGCGGTTAGCTTAACCAGCAAGAATCAGGCTAGTGTACGCAGCCGATTAACGAAGGTATGTGGGCAGCGAGGACTTTTATATGGGTTTTTTACCGGACAAATCAGCAATTTTACTTAGTAAATCAATTACCTTATCCGATCCGAAATCATTGTCCGACTGCTTGTCTGCCGATGAATTGTCGGGCAAATATTGGCTATTGAGCAGGCGATTGCGAATTTGGGTAAAGGTTTCCTGCACATATTCGTTTGCTTTTTCCGGATGATTGAAACTGACAGCAGCGTGCTGAGAGGCTTCAAGCAAACCGCTATACAGCTCGATTTGGTGTTTCATATTGGAAAAATGACGTATTTCTGCCAATAGGTTTTTCTGATGTCGCAGACAGGTTGTGCCGATCAGCATTAGGGTAATAATGGGAAATGTGTAAAACAGGATATTTAGTTTTTTCTCACTGATATATTCGGGATGAAATAAAACTGCCATACTGAAAAAAATTAATAACACTATGGCAATGCTAAATAAAACGATTCCTAACCCACTGAAGCAAGAAGCTGAGGCTTCGTTATTTTCAATTTGTTTATCTGTATTTTTTAAAGCTCCTGACAAAGATTTTTGGGCATCTTTAATTCGATTGCTTAATCCTTCTGTTAATTCTTCAATTTTTGAATTCAGCTCCTCCTTTATTTTTTCCTTTTCCAATTTTTCTTGCTCAAGTCTTGCTGATAGTTTTGTGATTTCTTCATCATTTTTCACCTTCTCCGATTGAGCTTGTTGAGCTTGCTTTAATTTTTCTTCAAGCTCTTGAATAGTGGCTTCTGAAGATTGGAGCTTTCTTTGCAAGTTATTTGTAAATAAGCCAGAATTCCCCATAAATTGAAGATTTAAATTTGCTCCCTCTAAATTTGCTCCCTCTAAATTTGCTCCCTCTAAATCTGCTCCTATTAAATCTGCTCCTATTAAATCTGCTCTTCTTAAATTTGCTCCTATTAAATCTGCTCTTCTTAAATTTGCTCCTATTAAATTTGCTCAAAATAAATTTTCTCGACTAAAATTTGCTCTAAATAAATTTTCTCGCGTTAAATCTGCACGACTTAA
>NZ_CATNVN010000189.1:0-3148 GCF_951230505.1 uncultured Neisseria sp. | reverse complement strand
GTTGGGCTGCGCGTTTGAAACAAGGCTTGACCAAATCACGCGACAAAATGGCAAAATCGTTGGCAGGCGTGTTCGGAGGCGGACAAATCGACGAGGATTTGTACGAAGAGCTGGAAACCGTGCTGATTACCAGCGATATGGGCATGGAAGCCACCGAATACTTGATGAAAGACGTGCGCGACCGTGTCAGCCTCAAAGGCCTCAAAGACGGCAACGAATTGCGCGGCGCGCTGAAAGATGCGCTGTACGACTTGATTAAGCCTTTGGAAAAACCTTTGGTCTTGCCGGAAACCAAGGAGCCTTTCGTGATTATGCTTGCCGGTATCAACGGCGCAGGCAAAACCACATCTATCGGCAAATTGGCCAAATACTTCCAAGCGCAGGGCAAATCTGTATTGCTGGCGGCAGGCGATACTTTCCGTGCCGCCGCGCGTGAGCAGCTCCAAGCTTGGGGCGAACGCAACAATGTGACCGTGATTTCGCAAACTACGGGTGATTCCGCCGCCGTTTGCTTCGATGCCGTCCAAGCCGCGAAGGCGCGCGGTATCGATATCGTGCTGGCCGATACTGCCGGCCGCCTGCCGACGCAGCTTCATTTGATGGAAGAAATCAAAAAAGTGAAACGCGTGTTGCAAAAAGCCATGCTGGATGCGCCACATGAAATCATCGTCGTGCTTGATGCCAATATTGGTCAAAACGCCGTCAACCAAGTGAAAGCCTTTGACGAAGCGCTGGGCCTGACCGGCCTGATCGTCACCAAGCTCGACGGTACGGCCAAAGGCGGTATCCTTGCCGCCCTTGCCTCCGACCGCCCTGTTCCTGTCCGCTACATCGGCGTAGGTGAAGGCATCGACGATTTGCGTCCGTTTAATGCCAAAGCGTTTGTGGATGCCCTATTGGATTAAACGGACAGGCTGAGGCTTGTCAACGCAGTTTGCGGGGGATTTTTGAGCCGTATTTTGAATGACTCTGCATTCGGGTGATACCAGCCAAACAGGCTATTAAAAAGGCCGTCTGAAACCTAAAATCAGGTTTCAGACGGCCTTTATTGATTTACAAGGTTTAGTTTTTCCGTGCAGTAACAAACTCGGCCAGTTGGCGCAGGCGCAGGGCTTTGTCGCCGAATGGCTCGATCAGGGCAACGGCTTCTGCAATCAGCGTTTCTGCGTAAGTACGCGCGGCCTGCAGGCCCATCAGTTTGACGTAGGTCGGTTTGTCGTTGTCCGAGTCTTTGCCGGCGGTTTTGCCCAAGGTGGCGGTATCGGCTTCGCAGTCCAATACATCGTCGATCACTTGGAAAGCCAAGCCTAATTTGGCGGCGTAGCGGTCTAAGGTTTGGATTTGCACCGGTGTTAAGTCCGGGCAGGAAAGTGCGCCTAAGGCCACGGCCGCGCGGATGAGTGCGCCGGTCTTGAGGCTGTGCATCTGTTCCAATTCGGCCTGATTCATGGCTTTGCCGACATTGGCCAGGTCGATGGCTTGTCCACCCGCCATGCCGAGGCTGCCGGATGCCTGGGCCAGCGTGGACAACATGGCAAGCTGGCGTTCGGCAGGCAGGCCTGTCGGACGGCTCAGTACATCAAAGGCTTGGGTTTGCAGCGCATCGCCGACCAAAAGGGCGGTGGCTTCATCGTATTGCACATGGCAGGTCGGTTTGCCGCGGCGCAGGCTGTCGTTGTCCATCGCCGGCATATCGTCGTGAACCAGCGAATAGACGTGCACCATTTCGATGGCCGCCATCGCCTGCTCGACGGCATTTTGGTTTGCTTCGCCCAATTCGGACGCGGCAAGCACCAAAAGCGGGCGCAGCCGTTTGCCGCCGCCGAGGGTAACGTAACGCATGGCTTCGTGCAGCGTGTGCGGCACTTGGCTTTCAGACGGCAAGAAATGCGCCAGCAGCAATTCGGTTTGCGCTTGGGCTTTTTGCTGCCATGTTTTGAGTTCATTCGCCGGGTTCAAGGTTCAACTCCTTCAGTTCGCCGGCATCCAAGACTTGCAGTTTCTGCTCGACTTCCGCCAATTTGGTTTGGCAGTATCTGACCAATTCGTTGCCTTCCTGATAGGCGGCCAGGGCGTCTTCCAGCGGCATTTCGCTGCTTTGCATGGCTTGGGTCAGGGTTTCGAGGCGGGATAAGGCTTCTTCAAAGGATTGGGGGGCGTTTTTTTTCATGGTTTGAAATGATGGGCAGAAAAGGGGAATTGTAGCATTTTTAGATGATGAAGGCCGTCTGAACAGGGGATGAAAACGAAATCAAAGATTTCTGTTTCTTTGTTCAGACGGCCTTTTTTTTAAACGGAATAACGTTATCAGCCCGGTAAAACGGCTTTTTGATAGTTGAGCGCGATAAACTGCTTCTCGGCATCCAATTCAGTGATTTTGAACAATGCCTGCGATTTGGGCAGCGCATCAAACGGAATACCGGTCGCGCGCGTTACCAGCGGCAGGCCTTCAATGCGGACGAGGTCTTCTTTGAGGATGGTGGCCGTCAGCTCGCTCGTGCCTTGCTGTTGCAGATAGATGAGGCTCCAGTAGGCTTCCATCTGACGTTGGAAGTCGGCGTAGGCTGTATAGGCGGCATCAAAGTCGCGCAGCGCGGCGAAAAGCTCGGCATCGCTGTTTTGATACAGCGGCTCGGCAGTGTCGTCGATCAGGCTGATCAGCTGCTTTTGGTTGATGTAGTCAGCGGCGCGGCGCAGCGGCGAGGTAAACCAGCCGTAATGCTGCACGCCCATGCCGATGTGCGGCTCGGATTTGGTGCTCATGCGCACTTTGCCTGCCGGTTGGACGCGGAAAAGGCCGGGCAGCTCGTTTTCGTCCAGCATTTGCGCCCAAGTGCTGTTGGCAAGAATCATCATCTCGCTGACCAGCGTATCGATGGGTGAACCGCGTTCGCGGCGGACGACAGATACGTTGCCTTCCTCATCCAATTCGATGCTGTAATCGTATTGCGGCGCGCGCTCTGGCTCGTATTTGCCGCGCGCTTTTTGCAGGGCGATGGCAAATTGATAGAACCAAATCAGGTCTTGATGGTGGGCAAACATCATTTCGCCTGCTTCGTCCAAGCCGGTTTCGGCGTTGAAATGCGGCTCGATGGTTTGAATGCGCAGGTTTTCGGCGATGTTGACCGCTTCGATTTTGCAGGTCGGC
>NZ_CATNVN010000188.1:0-3196 GCF_951230505.1 uncultured Neisseria sp. | reverse complement strand
GTTTGTCGTGCATCGTCCTGCCGCACCGCGAACGCGGTTTCGGCGGCGTGATTCAAACGATGGCTGCGCGCGGCGGCAAGATGATCGGCGGCGCACTGGTGTTGTGGCTGTATCAGGAATACGAACAGACGGCGGCGGCCGGCTTGATGCTGGCGTTCAGCCTGCTGATGTTGCTGCAACTCTTGTACTACCGCGAGCCAGAAAGTCCGACTGCGCAGGGCAGTTGGACGGCGTTGGCAGTACGGCTGGTTTCTTTTTGGCAGCAACCTGAAACGGGCTGGCGGTGGCTGGTTTTGCTGTTTGCCATTGCCGCACCGTATGCGTTTATGGCGGCAACTTTTGTACCCAAACTGGCGGATTTGGGCTTCACTCCGAAACAGACGGGCGGAATTTTGGCGGTAGGTATTCCTGTTGCCTGCCTGATTGTAACGCCGCTGTCGGGCTGGTTTTCGCGCAATTATCCGCGCCGCAAACTCGTTTTCCTGCTCTACGCGCTGCAACTGCCGCTTTTGGCGTCCATAACTGCCATCGACACGCTCGCCCGCGTCCGCTCTTGGCTGCCCCCCGCGCAAATCATCGCCCTGAGCCTGAGCTACACGCTGCTGCTGCCGGTGATACTAGCCTTGGTGATGGACAAATCCGACCGTGCCACCGCTGCACTCGACAGCAGCCTGCAATTTTCCGTGGTTCTGCTCGGCAGTTACGCGGCCGGTTTCGCCGCCCTACGGCTGGCAAAGGCTATTGGTTATACAGATGCGTATTGGGTTGCAGTGTACTTGGCCGTATTGGTAGGCCTGCTTTTATATTTGAATAGAAATTTATTCAATTATTCAGATCGTGATTCACAATAATTCGCTCAGATATTTATCCATCGATTTTAATTGGGCGCGCCTCCGGATAATTTTTCATTTTATTGCACAATCTCTCATGAAAATATAACAAAACGTGCCCATAATACTGCCGTTATTACACTCTTAAATTCAAAAGGAACCTCATGACTGCTGTTCTCATCGTTCTCGGCTTGATTGCCATTGTTGTCGGCATTTTAGGCACTATTTATCCCGCCTTGCCCGGATTGGGTTTGATGTTTGGTGGCGCATGGCTGTTGGGTTATGCCGGCGATTATCAAGTGTTTGGCTCGGGTACGCTGACCTTTTTGGCCATCGTTGCCGTATTCGGTACTGCGATGGACTATGTGGCGGGTGCGCTGGGTGCAAAATATACCGGCGCAAGTAAAACCGCGGTTTGGGGTGCGTTTATCGGCGGCATCGTTGGTGCATTTTTCTCCATTCCCGGCTTGTTGCTCGGCCCATTGACCGGTGCGGCCATTGGCGAATTTATCGCACGCAAAGACACTTGGCAGGCAGGCAAAGTCGGTATCGGTACGTTTATCGGCTTCATCATCGGTACCGTGGCCAAAATCGGCTGCGCCTTGACCATTGCACTGACTATCCTGTTTGTTTGGTTAGCCTCATTCTTCTAAACAAAAAATATTAAAGGCCGTCTGAATTTCAAGCATTCAGACGGCCTTTTTATTTCATGGTTTATTTGCCGCAGCAGGCTTTGTACTTCTTACCGCTGCCACACAGGCAAGGATCGTTGCGCCCCACTTTTTCGCCTTCACGGCGTACGGTTTGCGGCTTATTGATGATGGCCTGCCAGTACCAGTAAATATCAAGCAGGACATGAGGCAAATCAGATTCCAGCTGGGTCAGCTCTTTTTCATTCAGATGCAAGATGACTTCGCCGTTTTCCCCATCGTCATAGATACCGCCCAAAGCCATAATCGGATAGAACAAATCTTCAAACTCTTCCTGATCGACTGCTTCAAACCAATCGGTAGGCACAATATCCAGTGCGTAAAGATAAGCGTTACACCAAGTGTAGAAATCCGGATTGCCGGCTTCATCTTCATAAAACCACAAATCAGGCAAAATCTTCTCGTTGAGCTTCATGCGCATATCAGCAGCCATTGCCATTACCAAACGTTCGATTTCGGTGCGTTCTTTGGCATCAAACAAAGATTCCTCACCCAAAATCTCAGGCAGCCAGTTGGTCGGATTCAAAGCATCCGGACCGCTCAATAAAGCCATCATAAAACCTTGGACCTCATCACAACGCATGGTGTTGTGGGCTTTGGATTTAGCATCCAGCAATTCCATTAAGCGGCTGCGTGCCGCTTCATCAAAAGTCAGTATTTGCATTTTTGTTCCTTAAAATAAAATCGTATTATTGTTTTCAGACGGCCTGGGCATGGATACGCTGCCGCATTTGTTCAAACAGACAAACCGTCGCCGCCATCGCGACATTCAGGGATTCGGTTTGCCCCAACATGGGAATTTTGACACAGGCATCGGCCTTCTCTTTTACCGTTTCGCTCACGCCGCTGCCTTCGTTGCCAAACACCCAAGCACAAGGTTGACTGAGGTCCATTTCATACAAACCGATATTGCGGCCACCCAAGGCGGTTGCCCAAATTTGATGCTGATACGTTTCCATCCAAGCGGATAATTCCACTCGGCTGAAAATAGACAGCAGAAAATGCGCGCCCATCCCCGCTCGCAACACTTTGGGCGACCAGATATCCACGGAATCATTACTGCACACAATTTGCCTGACTCCGGCCGCTGCCGCGCTGCGCAAAATCGTGCCTGCATTGCCGGGGTCTTGTACCCGCTCCAATACCACGCAATCGCCGTCTGAAGGTAAACCTGCCTGCTGCGGAATATCAATCCAAGTCATCACATCATCGGCATCGGTCAGATTGGTGATTTTAGACAGTGCTTCGTTACCGGCCCAAGTAATCAATCCCTCGTCCAACTGCGCCGTAATTTCTTGAATTTCAGGATGTTGCTGTTTCTTTTCAGGCAGATAAACCTGTTTGGGCGTACCGCCGCTTTGCAAATAAGTTTGCAGCAGATGTACGCCTTCCAATACGGTTTCACCGCTTTCGCGCCTTGCTTTGGCCTGCGTCAGCAGACGGAATAAATGTTTGAGCTGTTCGTTTTGAGCAGAGGTAATCAGTTTCATGGAGCGCATTATAACTGTTTTGACTTCATTGAAGCTATGCTTTCAGACGGCCTGACGGTTTTACTTCGGAAATAAAAAACCCTTGCAATGAAGCAAGGGTTTTACATAATTTCATTTTTTACTGCACAACAGTCTGCTGCTCATTTTTTTGCTCGGTGCGGACAGT
>NZ_CATNVN010000187.1:0-3286 GCF_951230505.1 uncultured Neisseria sp. | reverse complement strand
CGGCAAAGTTGGTGTCTTTCACTGTTTCGCCGTTTTCATATTGCTTGATTTGCCGCGCCAAGTCGGGACGGATAACCGCGCCGCGCCCGAGCATCACGCTGTTGCAGCCGCTGACGGTTTTAATATCGAGATAGTCTTGAAGGCTGAACACATCGCCGTTTGCAGTAACGGGAATATTGACTGCATCGTGGATTTTGCGCACCCATTCCCAATGTGCCGGCGGTTCGTAGCCTTCGACTTTGGTGCGCGCATGGACGGTTAACGCGCAGGCGCCGCCGTTTTCAATTGCGGAAGCGCATTCCAATGCCAGATTTTTGTCTTCATAACCGAGCCGCATCTTGGCAGTCAGCGGAATGTGTTCCGGCAGGCGTTGGCGCAGGGTGTGGACGATGTGGTAAATCAAGTCGGGCTCTTTGAGCAAGACCGCGCCGCCTTTGTGTTTATTGACCGTCGGCGCGGGGCAGCCGAAGTTGAGGTCGATTTTGTCCGCACCGAAACGCACGGCTTCCAAAGCATTGACGGCCATGTTTTCCGCATCGCTGCCCAAAAGTTGGACAGTACAGGGCGTGCCGGCCGGCGTGCGGTTGGCATGGGCGATTTCGGGAACATATTTAAGCCAAGTGGCGCGTGAGTGGACCGTGTGCGTAATGCGGACAAATTCGCTGACGCATTCGTCAAATCCGCCGATGCGCGTCAACAAGTCGCGCATCACATCGTCCACCAGCCCCTGCATAGGGGCAAGAATAAGCTGCATGAGTCAGGCCGTCTGAAAAAAGGAGGGCATATTGTAGCGGTATATCGGTTAAAATACACTCTTAAATCATGTTTTGCCTAACTTAGAATGAATCCCATAAATTTTATTTACACAAAATTTTGCTAGTTTGTAGGTAAATTGGGAGTCATACCATTAAGGATAATTATGAATTCAACTATTAGCTTGCTTATCCTCGCCAAAAATGAGGAAAAAAATATTGGGGAGTGCATTAAAAGCTGTACTTTTGCCAATGAAGTTATTGTTATTGATGATCATAGTAATGATGAAACTCCTATAATTGCTGAAAGTTTAGGAGCTAAGGTAATTACTAGAGATATGAATGGAGATTGGGGAAAACAACAAACGTTTGCGATAGAGCAGGCAAAATCAGATTGGATTTTTTTTATTGATGCTGATGAACGTTGTACGCCAGAGTTGTGTAAAGAAATTGAAGAGGTTGTTGCGCAAGGACAGCCTTTTGGTTATTGGGTAAAACGTCTTAATCATTTTCAACGGAAATTAGTACGTCATGGTTCTTTAAGTCCTGATTGGGTTTGCAGGTTGATGCCAAGAATAGGTAGTTATGTAGAAGGGGTTGTACATCCTAAAATAGTCCATCAGCATGGTAATAAGAAGCTTCGAGCTCCTATGCTTCACTACACTTATGAAACATGGGAACAATATTTGAGAAAGATGAATCAATACTCTACGCTTGCAGCTGAAAAGTATAAGCAAGAGGGTAAGGCTAGCCGTCCATTTTTTGATTTGATTTTGCGACCATTATTCGCTTTTATTAAAATGTATTTTTTAAAGAGAGGATTTTTGGATGGGATGCTGGGCTATACTCTGTGTAAAAACTATGCAAACTATACAATGAATAAATATGTGAAATTAAAGTACCTTCTTTCGAAAAAATAGGTGTTAAGTATTAGATAAGACTGAGAGTTCATTTAAGAATGAAGATATATTTATTTGGGTAAAAAATGGTTACATTGTTTAGGGTGTTTTGTAATTCCAACTATTTGTAATTTTATTTCGGCCAAGGCCGGATTTTGGGAGTTGTTATGTCAACTATGTTTTTTATTCAGTTTGCCATTGTGCTGCTGTGTATCCTGATTGGTGCGCAGGTTGGCGGTATTGGTTTGGGCGTGCTCGGCGGTATCGGCTTGGCCGTATTGTCTTTTGGTTTCCACCTTCAGCCGACCAGCCCGCCGATTGATGTGATGCTGATGATTATGGCGGTAGTGTCTGCGGCTGCGGCGATGCAGGCTAGCGGTGGTTTGGACTATATGATTAAGATTGCCACGCGCGTGTTGCACCGCAATCCGAAATACATCACCTTTATCGCGCCGGCGGTGACTTATACCTTTACCGTGTTGGCAGGTACGGGCCATGTGGCTTACTCGGTCTTGCCCGTTATTGCCGAAGTCAGCCGTCGCAATGGCATCCGTCCTTCCCGTCCGCTGACGATGGCGGTTATCGCTTCCCAATTTGCGATTGTTGCCAGCCCGATTGCCGCCGCGGTTGTTGCCTGCGTCACCATGCTTGAGCCGCAACACATCACGATGGCGGATGTGTTGAAAGTAACTGTTCCGTCCACGATTTTGGGTATCGGTTTGGCTTGCGTGTTCGTAAACAAACTGGGCAAAGAATTGAAAGACGATCCGCATTATCAGGCTTTGCTGAAAGACCCGAATTATGTGAAAGAATACATCGATGTGGAGGAACAACAAACCGATGTCGCTATTTCGCCGAAAGCCAAATTGTCGGTCGGTATTTTCTTGACTGCGGCATTGCTGGTGGTCGTGATGGGTGCGCTGCCTGAGCTGCGCCCGGCTTTTGAACACGATGGCGCAATCAAGCCTATGGGTATGGCGCATACGATTGAAATCGTGATGTTGTCTGCTTCTGCGCTGATTATTCTGGCGTGTAAACCCAATGGCGATGCGATTACCCGAGGTTCGGTATTCCATGCCGGTATGCGTGCCGTGATTGCGGTATTTGGCGTGGCTTGGTTGGGCGATACCTTGATGAACGGCCACTTAACAGAAGTGGAATCGACCGTCAGCCATTTGGTTGAATCTGCACCATGGACCTTTGCCTTTGCCCTGTTTGTCTTGTCGGTATTGGTCAATAGCCAAGGCGCGACAGTGGCAACGCTATTTCCAATCGCCATCAAACTGGGTATTCCTGCGCCCATCATTATCGGCACATTCGTTGCGGTAAACGGTTATTTCTTCATTCCGAACTACGGCCCGATTATTGCCGCTATCGACTTCGATACAACCGGCTCGACCAAAATCGGCAAATTTATCTTCAACCACAGCTTCATGATTCCGGGCCTGTTGAGCATGGCATTTAGTCTGGCTTTCGGTTTGTTGTTGGTTCAACTGTATTATTGATAGGCTGAAAAATGAAGGCCGTCTGAAATTAAATTTCAGACCGCCTTTTTGATATTGTTATTCGAGAGCTTAATTGCAGTATTTATTGACGTCGTTTTTGTATTGTTTAATCAGGCTGTCGCGATTGGCC
>NZ_CATNVN010000186.1:0-3319 GCF_951230505.1 uncultured Neisseria sp. | reverse complement strand
AAAACCTGAACACCTCCTCATCCGCGACGATATTCCCGTTGTCCAAATTGACAGAGGCGGTCAAATTACTTATCACGGCCCAGGTCAATTGGTCGTCTATACGATGATCAATTTCAAACGCCGTAAAACCAGCGTCCGCCATATCGTTACCGCACTTGAAAACAGCATTATCGCCACCCTGGCAGAATACGGCATCGAAGCAGCCGCCGACCCCAAACGCCCCGGCGTTTATGTCGGCGAGCGTAAAATCGCTTCCCTGGGCCTGCGTATCAAAGACGGCTCCGTTTACCACGGCTTGGCGCTTAACGTGAACATGGATTTAAGTCCGTTTACCCATATCAACCCCTGCGGTTATGCCGGTATGGAAATGACCCAAATTGCCGACTACGTCTCTCCGGCACCCAGTTTGGCAGAAGTTGCAGACAAACTGACCAAGTATTTACAAAAAGAGCTGGCATAAGGCCGTCTGAAAAAATCCAGTCACACTGCCATCTTTTAACCGCCCTCTGAACCCACAAGCCCTTAGGCCATAAAGGCCGCAATAAGCTTTTCAGACGGCCTTTATAACGACAGAAAGAACACATCACCATGAGTGAAGAAGTAAAAAACGACCCCAAACGCGGCATCAAACTGAAAGGCGCAGACAAAACTGCACGCATTCCGATTAAAGTAGTTCCATTGGAACAAAAACTGAAAAAGCCCGAATGGATCCGCGCCAAACTACCGGGCAAAAAATTCTTTGAAATCAAAAACATTCTTCGCGAACAAAAAATGCATACCGTGTGCGAAGAAGCATCTTGTCCCAATATCAGCGAATGCTTTACCAAGGGTACAGCCACATTCATGATCATGGGCGATATTTGTACCCGCCGCTGCCCGTTCTGCGACGTTGGCCATGGCCGCCCGAATATGCTGGATCCTGACGAGCCTAAGCACTTGGCCGAATCCGTCAAAGCCATGAACTTGCGCTATGTCGTCATTACATCTGTCGACCGCGATGACTTGCGCGATGGCGGCGCACAACACTTCGCCGACTGCATCAAAGCCATCCGAGAAACCAGCCCGAATACCAAAATCGAAATCCTCGTTCCCGACTTCCGCGGCCGCCTGGACATCGCATTGAAAATCTTGGCAGAAACACCGCCTGACGTGATGAACCACAACTTGGAAACCCATCCGCGCCTGTATAAAAAAGCCCGTCCGGGTGCCAACTACCAGCACTCCCTCGACCTCCTGCGCCGCTACAAAGAAATGATGCCCCATATCCCGACCAAGTCCGGCATCATGGTCGGCCTGGGCGAAACAGACGAGGACGTGCGCGAAATCATGCGCGATATGCGTGCCAACAATATCGAGATGATTACCATCGGCCAATATCTGCAACCTTCAGACGGCCACCTGCCCGTCCTACGCTATGTAACGCCTGACCAATTCAAAGTTTTTGAAAAAGAAGCATACGAATTGGGCTTTACCAATGCCGCCATCGGTGCAATGGTCCGCTCCAGCTACCACGCAGACGAACAAGCAGCCGAAGCTTTGCGTGAAACCCACGGCGGTTGCAGCCACCACTAAAGTTTAAATCATATAAGGCCGTCTGAAAAATCAGTAGACTGTTTTTTCAGACGGCCTTTATTTGGTCATAACTTACTATACAAAATTTTTTAGATTTTCAAAGTATAAACCTTAGTTGGGCTCTATTGAGCCAATCTTAAGTAATACAAAAAAGCGGCACAACAGGATAAACACTGTTTGCCGCTTTTTAATTTATTTCTTTATTTTACTTCTTCAACAATTTTGCCGCTTCAATCGCGTAGTAAGTCAAAATACCATCGGCGCCAGCACGTTTGAATGCCAATAAGCTTTCCAAAATGGTTTTCTCGCCATCCAGCCAACCGTTTTGAATAGCAGCCTGAAGCATGGCATATTCGCCGGAAACTTGGTAAGCGTAAGTCGGTACGCCGAACTCGTCTTTAACTCGGCGGACGACATCCAGATACGGTAGACCCGGTTTTACCATGACCATGTCTGCACCCTCTTGAATAT
Source organism: uncultured Neisseria sp. (assembly GCF_951230505.1). NCBI lineage: Bacteria > Pseudomonadati > Pseudomonadota > Betaproteobacteria > Neisseriales > Neisseriaceae > Neisseria > uncultured Neisseria sp. Next base: position 1,276 of record NZ_CATNVN010000186.1, on the reverse strand, counting down.
CCAATGCTACTTCGTGCAAGGCTTCGTTAGTGTTTGCAGGATCCATTTGATAGGTTTTCTTGTCTGCCTTACCCAAATTGCCGGAGCTGCCGACCGCATCGCGGAACGGGCCATAGAACGCTGAAGCATATTTTGCCGAATACGCCATAATACGCGTATGGATATGTCCGGCATCTTCTAAGGCTTCGCGGATGGCAAGAATACGTCCGTCCATCATGTCTGATGGGGCAACGACTTGTGCGCCTGCATCGGCATGACACAAAGCCTGTTTTACCAAAACTTCAATGGTTTCATCATTGAGGACATAGCCATTTTCATCGGTCAAACCATCTTGGCCGTGAATGGTGTAGGGATCCAAGGCAACATCGGTCATGATACCCAGCTCTGGGAATTTCTCGCGCAGGGTTCGCACTACTGTCGGTACCAAGCCTTCAGGGTTATAAGCTTCCTCCGCAAACTCAGTTTTGTTTTGCGTTACCACGGGAAACAAAGCCAGCATAGGAATACCGAGATTCAGCGCTTCTTCAGCGGTAAACAACAATTTATCCAAACTTTGGCGTTTGACGCCGGGCATGGATGGGACTGCCTCTTCCTGATTCTGGCCTTCCAATACAAAAACCGGATAGATTAAATCATCTGCCGTCAAAGTATGCTCGCGCATCAGACGGCGTGAAAAATCGTCTTTACGCATACGGCGCATACGGGTGTTTGAGACATAACGCGGAGGGAAATTCATAACAATTGCCTTTCAATAATGAAGTCTTAAAATCAGTCTTCGACTTGACGTATGGCTTTGACCGAACGTTTGATTTCGCTGAGCGTACCGGTTTTATAACTATTACGTTCCTGCTCGGTCATACCGTTTTGATCCAATTTGGCGATATTTTTCAATGCCTCGGCATACTGGCCGTCTGAAAGTTTTTCCTGTTTTATATGCCAACGGTTGTTCACTTCGGAAGCCGTCCACAAGCCTACTTTGTTGTAGTAGAACAAAATACTTGCCGCCAGCGTTTTCATATCGCTGTCGGGTTTGGCACTGCCGATACTGCGGCCGATACGGTTGTTACGTTGATCGACTGCCTGGTCGGCAAGGTAACGGCTGAAGTAGTCGTCTTTACCTTCTCGCAACTCCATATCCGTCAGGCGCGCATTGCCTGCTTTTTCGGCAATAATGCTGTCGAATTTGGAAGCAATCGCCGCCTGCCATAATGCTTGGCGTACAGCATTGACCTGTGTTCCCCTACTGTCGCCGTTTGCTTTGTCGTCCAAACCTGTA
>NZ_CATNVN010000185.1:0-3323 GCF_951230505.1 uncultured Neisseria sp. | reverse complement strand
GTACCACATCAAACCCTTGTGTGGCCTAGCTTCTGTCCGTTTTGTGTTTTTGGCTGATAGTCAGAATAATTGTAAACAATCTGTCTAAAAATAATTTATAATTGATTCATTTATAAAGAACTTTTAAAGATGCCATCTGAAAAAATTAAAATTTTTGCCTTTAAATTTTCAGACGGCCTTTGCATGATGACTACTCTGCACTAAATGCCGTCTGAAAAGTCTGTTTGCCAATGGTAATGTCGGCAGTGTAATCATGGCGGCCTTCGACGCAAAACGGCAAGCGGATTTGCGCAGCCTGCCAACTTTGCGGCGATTGTTGCGTCAAGTTGTAGCGGTTGAAGCCCATGTCCATGTTTTTCATACTGAAACTGATACTGACCGCCCCTGTATTTTGCGGAACATTCTCTATCACGATATCAAACGGCTCGTGCGTATTGATGGATGTCGCACGCACTTTTGAACCGTCAGGCAGGACGCAGCCTTGTGTTAAATTACATTCGACTACTTTTGTTTTTGATTGCTGTTGCTGCCACCAATCCAAGAGCAGCAGTTTGGCCGCCGCAAACACAATCAGTAAAACAGCGGCAATCAAAAGCTTTTGATTTTTACTCATTTTAGACGGCCTCAATGTCATTATCGGTCAAAACGGCATGCGCACCCATGCTCTGCCACTGTTCGCGATAAATGGAAACCAGACTTTCCGGAGCTGACACAATCAGCGGCATCGCCACGCCTTGCGCCAAAATATCCGCAACTTGCCCGGCGGCCGCTTCATTCGCCACTTTCCATACGACAGCATCCGCATTTTGCACCTGCCGCCATTGTTCGGCATTTTCAATGATTGGCCACACACTGGACGCTGCTATCGGCTTGTCTTGCTGCCAATCGGCAAACTCCAGTAATACCGCCGATGCGGTTTGATGAGCCAATCCATACGGCACAACATGATATTCGCCCATGCTGTTTTGACCGCTGAAGCCGCTTTTCAGACGGCCTTGAAGCCGGCGCGGAATGGATAGGGAGCGTAACAATGCGCTATTGGCTGGCAGCATCGGCGCAACGGTAAAATCCCCTGCCTTTTGCCATGCCCATTTCTGCCCTTCCCTCGATTGGATTTCGCCCGCCCATTGGTCGGCTTCCACCCATAAAAAATGCAGGCGTACATGTACGTGTTCGTAGGAATGGACTTTGGTCAGCCACGGCGTAGCGGCAAGGATACGGATACCGAGTTCTTCTTCAAACTCGCGCTGCAAGGCTTGAAAATCGCTTTCGCCTGCCTCAACCTTGCCGCCGGCAAATTCCCAATAGCCGGCATACGGTTTGCCCTCCGGGCGCGAACTGAGCAGGTAGCGGCCGTTTTTGTCGAGCAAAATTCCGGCAACCACTTGCACCAATGGACGTGTGTCTTCAGTCATCATGAGATTATTCTTATATGCGGCAGGCGGCGACACCTGCCAATTTATACGTACAAAAACGATGTCGGGCCTATACGCCCGACCTTCAACAAATATCTAATCCTTCAGGCCGTCTGAAAAGGATGCTCTATTTCAGAATACTTAAATCCGGCCTTATTTTTCCGCAATGACAAAAGCCATGACGGTATCTTCTTCATCACTCATACTGAGATGACAGCCGTGGATGCCCTGCTCTTCCAGCCATTTGGTCAAAGCCGGTGCAAAAAACAATTCAGGTTTGCCCAGTGCGTCATGTCCAACACCGATATTGCGGAAAGACACCACGCCGCGTATGCCCGTACCGACGGCTTTGGCAAAAGCCTCTTTGGCGGCAAAGCGTTTGGCAAGATAGTTGACCGGTTTGCCTGCCTGCGGAAACTCCAACAGCTCTTCCGGGCTGAGAATGCGTTGCGCAAATGCCAGTCCGAATTTTTTGTTCAGGCGGATAATGCGTTTGAGGGAAACAATGTCTATACCGATTCCGTAAATCATGGGTCTGCTCCTTGTTTAAATAGTCAGGCCGTCTGAAAGTGTGAATACCGGCCAAAGCCAATTGCCTTAGCCGGTAGGCTGATGCCGTTAAGGCAGCATTCTGGCTCTGAACATGACTTCCTTCATTTGGCGGACCGCTTCTGGCAAGCCGAGGAAGAGTGCTTGGGAAATCAGCGAATGACCGATGTTCAACTCGCGGATAGCGAGAATTTGGGCAATCGGAGTCACGTTGTGAATGGTCAGGCCGTGTCCGGCGTTAACAACCAAACCCAAATCGCTGGCGTAATGCGCACCATTTTGAATGCGCTCGAATTGTTTCATCTGCTCGGCGTGGCCGTGTGCATCGGCATACGCACCGGTATGCAACTCGATAACGGGCGCGCCGACATCATAAGCGGCTTGGATTTGCGCGTTGTCGGCATCGATAAACAAGGACACGCGGATGCCTGCGTCAGTCAGGATTTTGGTGAACTCGGCCACTTTATCCTGTTGCGCCAATACGTCCAAACCGCCTTCGGTAGTTACTTCTTGACGTTTTTCAGGCACGAGGCACACATCTTCCGGCATGACGCTGAGCGCGTTTTCCAGCATTTCTTCCGTCAGTGCCATTTCCAAATTCAGGCGCGTGCGGATGGCGTTTTTAACGGCGAACACGTCCGCATCTTTAATATGGCGGCGGTCTTCACGCAAGTGCATGGTAATCAAATCTGCGCCGTGGGTTTCCGCAATCAGCGCCGCTTCGACAGGGCTGGGATAAATCGTACCGCGCGCATTGCGGACGGTGGCAATATGGTCGATGTTTACGCCTAACAACATAATAATGTCCTTTCTTTAAGGTTTCAGACGGCCTGAACCTTCTCATATCAAAGGCCGTCTGAAAAAAAATTCAACTGCCCAAGCCAAACTGCTGTAACTGCTGCAAAACCTGCCGAGACTTAATGCCCTCGGGCAGAAGGTTGTCAATCAAAAGCCGCGTTACTTTCAAAGCCTGCCCCAGACTTTCCTGATGAACGAAGCTGCCTTCCCTCAAATCGATTAACGTCGCGCCCAATACGGCCACGCCCTTATTGAGCGCATGGAAACGGTCGGCCTCGGACAGGGGAACCACAGCCTCTTCCGGCGTGAGCCAATACGTTTCTTCGCCGTTGATTTCATTGCCGTTGCCGTCATGGAATAAATCGGGGGCAAATCCCAAGCGTGTCAGCAGCGACCATTCAAAACGGCGCAAAGCGGCAATGTGGTTGGCCTCGCAACAAATGGTTTTCATGGTTTCCGCCAAAACATCGTAAAGCTCGGGCAACGGATCTTCGCGGACGGTCAATTTCAGCATCAACTCGTTCACATACAATCCGCTGAACAAAGCCCTGCCCTGCGGCT
>NZ_CATNVN010000184.1:0-3383 GCF_951230505.1 uncultured Neisseria sp. | reverse complement strand
AAAACACTCTACAACTTAAATAGCTGACTTTTAATCGATAGGTTAAATTTTATACTAAATATGTCGTATATAAGACAATAGAAAAACATAAAATAAGAATAATCATAGCAACCGTAAAATTTATTCTTAATATTTTCAGATAAAATTTATTGGATATTTTTTTGTATTCCAAACAGCACTCTGAAAAATTTAAATTGCATACTTCCAATAAATAGATATTCAAAAAAACCTATATCTACCCCTTCTGATTTTAATATTTTATATACCATTACTGAATTAATTATTATTGCAATAAAATACAAAAATACTAAACAAAACAGAAAATAAGGCAATAACTCCACCAAACTACTCCTTCTTTTTTAAAAAGAATTTTCCCTAAAAAACATATTGGACGACATAACCGAATTGCTATACTCGACATTATATTCCAACCCTTCACAAACCAATAAATACAAAAATGCCCGAAGCCAAAAGCCTCGGGCATTTTTAATATTTGGTGGGTCCGGTGGGTTTCGAACCCACGACCAAGGGATTATGAGTCCCCTGCTCTAACCCCTGAGCTACAGACCCGTCAAGAGTAGAAGCGGATTATAGCATAACTTGTTGCTTGTTCAAGATGCCGGGCAAATGTTTCAGACGACCTGTTGGTTTTCTATTCGGGCATTATGCCGATACGCCCAATGCTTCCCAAACTTTCAAGGCATCAGCCGTTGCTTTGACATCGTGAACACGGATGATTTGCGCGCCTCGGGCGACAGTGGCCAAAGCGGCTGCGACGCTGCCGTGTACGCGTTTGGCGGCATCTTGTTCGCCTGTCAGCTCGCCAATCATACTCTTGCGCGATATGCCGATCAGGAGTGGGAATCCGGTTGCGTCCATCAACTCAGGCAAATGTTGTATCAGGGTAATGTTGTGTTGCAGGTTTTTGCCGAAACAGAAGCCGGGGTCTAGCGTGATACGTTCAGGGGCAATGCCTGCTTGAACGCATTCTGCCGCGCGTGCTTTTAAATAACGCGCGACTTCTTCGACGACATCTTGATATTGCGGATTAAGCTGCATGGTTTTGGGCAAACCCTGCATGTGCATGAGACACACGCCTGTCGTCGGCTGTTGAGCCAATAATGCGACTGCGCCTTCATCACTCAATGCGGCAACGTCGTTGATAATATCGACGCCGCCTTGCGCCAAGGCTTTTTCCATGATTGCCGTGTGGCGCGTATCCAAGCTGACGGGAACATTCCACTTGGCCACTTCCGCCAAAACCGGCTGTACCCTGGCCCATTCTTCTTCTCCGAGAGAAACATCATCCGAACCCGGGCGCATAGATTCGCCGCCGATATCGAGAATATCCGCACCGTCTTTCAGTAGCTGCTCGGCATGTGCCAATGCTGTTGAGACATTTTGCGAATAGGTGCCGCCATCGGAAAATGAATCGGGGGTTAGATTGACGATGCCCATGATTTTGGGTTTGTCTAAGGCGATTTCAAATCGGCCTGCCTGCCAAATGTGCGTGTTCATAATGCTTCCATTGATGAAATAATAGGATAGAGGCCGTCTGAAACTTTTCAGACGCCTTTAGGTTTTGACTTCAAAACAATAAATTACATTCCGCCGTAATTCGGTCCGCTCGCGCCTTCAGGGCAAATCCAAGTGATGTTTTGCGTCGGGTCTTTGATGTCGCACGTTTTGCAATGAACACAGTTAGCGGCATTAATTTGCAGACGCGGACTGCCGTTTTCTTCGACGATTTCATACACGCCGGCCGGACAATAGCGGGTTTCGGGCGAGGCGTATTCTTTGTAGTTTACATCTATCATGACCTGCGGATTTTTCAGTACCAAATGGTCGGGCTGGTTTTCTTCGTGCGCAAGGTTGGCAAGGAAGACGCTGCTCAAACGGTCGAAGGTCAAAACGCCATCGGGCTTCGGATAATCAATCGGCTTGCATTCGGCGGCTTTTTTGAGCTGCTCGTTGTCTTTGCCGTGATGTTTCAAGGTCCACGGGGCTTTGCCTCTGAAAATCATTTGGTCGATGCCGGTATAGATTGAGCCGAGGTAAACGCCCCATTTGAATGACGGACGGACATTGCGCGCGGCGTAAAGCTCTTGATACAGCCAGCTTTGTTCAAAGCGTTGCTGATAATCGGCCGCTTCTTTGCCGCTGTCAAAGCTTTCCACTTCTTCGAGATTTTCCAACATAGGAAACACGGCTTCTGCGGCGAGCATGGCGGATTTCATCGCGGTATGAATGCCTTTGATGCGTGGCATATTCAGGAAACCTGCGGCATCGCCGACCAAAACTCCGCCTTTGAACGAGAGTTTCGGCAGGCTTTGCAAACCGCCTTCAATCAGCGAACGCGCGCCATAAGCGATACGGCGGCCGCCTTCAAAGGTTTTGCGGATTTCAGGATGGGTTTTGAAACGTTGGAACTCTTCAAACGGCGACAGATAAGGGTTTTGATAATCCAAACCGACCACAAAGCCGACAGCAACTTTATTTTCGTCAAAGTGATAAATAAACGAGCCGCCGTAGGTTTTGCTGTCCAACGGCCAGCCTGCGCTGTGCATGACCAAACCGGGCTGATGTTTTTCAGACGGCACTTCCCAAATTTCTTTAATGCCCAAGCCATAAGTTTGCGGCTCGCTGTTTTGGTCGAGTTGGAAACGTTCGATGACTTGTTTGGAAAGCGAGCCGCGACAACCTTCGGCAAATATGGTTTGCTGCGCCCAAAGTTCCATGCCGGGCTGGAATGAATCGGTCGGTTCGCCGTCTTTGCCCACGCCCATATTGCCGGTCGCAATGCCTTTGACCGAACCGTCTTCGTGATAAAGCACTTCGGCGGCGGCAAAGCCCGGATAGATTTCCACGCCCAAATTTTCCGCCTGCTCCGCCAGCCAGCGCACGACTTCGCCCAAGCTGGCAATATAGTTCGCATGGTTGTCGAAATTCGGGGTAACCGGCAAGTTGAAGGCTTTTTTCTCGGTCAGGAACAAAACCCTGTCCTTCGTCACTGTACGCGTCAGCGGCGCGCCTTTTTCTTTCCAATCAGGAATCAGCTCATTCAAAGAAATCGGATCGATGATGGCACCGGCCAGCGAGTGCGCACCGGCCTCCGAACCCTTCTCCACCACGCAAACGCTGATTTCGCGTCCATTCTTTTCGGCAAGCTGCTTGAGTTTGATGGCGGCAGACAAACCCGACGGGCCTGCGCCGACAATCACGACATCGTATTGCATACTGTCGCGCTCGATGGTTTCTGTCATAGTGGTTCCTGTATTGTCATTATTCAATTTAATCCGCTAATTATACAGCCTGGACATATAGTTACCAAATACAACAAAAGGCCGTCTGAAACTTTACTCAAATTTCAGACGGCCTTTACT
>NZ_CATNVN010000183.1:0-3407 GCF_951230505.1 uncultured Neisseria sp. | reverse complement strand
CAGTATCAGCACGACGTGAACCAAAGCCAGCTCGCCAAATCGCTGGACGCGGTGGTTGAAGACTGCGTGAACGCCGTCGGCGTGGACGTGAACACTGCATCCGCCCCGCTCTTGGCGCGGATTTCCGGTTTGAATCAAACCCTTGCCCAAAACATCGTCGCCTACCGCGATGAAAACGGCGCGTTCGACAGCCGCAAAAAATTGCTGAAAGTGCCGCGCTTGGGCGAAAAAACCTTCGAGCAGGCAGCAGGCTTTTTGCGGATTAACGGCGGCAAAGAGCCGTTGGACGCGAGCGCCGTCCACCCCGAAGCCTATCCTGTAGTTGCCAAAATGCTGGCGCAACAAGGCATTACCGCCTCCGAACTCATCGGCAACCGCGAGCGCGTGAAGCAAATCAAAGCGTCCGACTTTACCGACGAACGCTTCGGCCTGCCGACCATTTTGGATATTTTGTCCGAGCTAGAAAAACCCGGCCGCGATCCGCGTGGCGAGTTTCAGACGGCCTCATTCGCCGAAGGCATACACGAAATCAGCGACTTGCAAGTCGGCATGATACTCGAAGGCGTGGTTTCCAACGTTGCCAACTTCGGCGCGTTCGTGGACATCGGCGTCCATCAGGACGGCTTGGTGCACATCTCCGCCCTGTCCAACAAGTTCGTCCAAGACCCGCGTGAAGTGGTGAAAGCCGGCGATGTGGTGAAAGTAAAAGTGCTGGAAGTCGATGCTGCGCGTAAACGCATTGCGCTGACTATGCGGTTGGATGACGAACTGGGTGGCACAGCCAAAGGCAACAGGCCGTCTGAAACTCGACATCAAGAACGCCGCGACCGCAAACCCCAACGCAACGAGCGTGTCCCAACCAATTCGGCGATGGCAGATGCGTTTGCGAAGTTGAAGCGTTAAGGTAGAAAACCAATTGAAGGCCGTCTGAAAAGTGATGTTCAGACGGCCTTTATCGTATGGGGCGAATTAGATAATTGGTGGAATGGATATAGTGCTGCGCTCGTTGAATGTTACCGATACATTTTGTAGTAGGTACATACAAATAAGCGTATAGTTCCAAACATCACAAACCCATCATCACAACCCAAGGAGTTCAAACCATGAAACCTGTTTTGTTTGCCGCGCTGATTTCCTGTTTCTCCGTTGCTGCCTATGCCGCCTGTACCGACAGCCAGCAGCAGTGCGTGATTTATAAAAACGGCAATGTCGCGACAGAAGGTGGCTGTACGGTCAGCAAGTGCCAAAGTGCCGATGCGCAAGTGTTGAAATGGAAGCTGAAAAACGGCAAAGGCGTAACCGTGGAAATCGGAAAAAACGGTAAGGTTTTGGTGAACAAGAAACCGGGTGCGAAAGTGAACAACAGCAATGCGTCAGGCATGGGTTTGACATGCTATGCCGCCGATGCGGACAAACGCGAACAGTTCTGCTCGACTAATTATTGATTGGATTGTTGCTTTGATTAAAGGCCGTCTGAAAAGTGTTTCAGACGGCCTTGATGTTTATCCTTCCGATATTTTTTCATTGAGAAAGTCGATAAAGCTGCGCACTTTCGCGCTGAGAAATGCCCTGTCGACATAGGTGGCGTTCAGTTGATCTGTCCAGATGGTGTAATCGGGCAGGAGTTGGATTAATGTGCCCTCCTTCAATTCCTGCTGGACTGCCCAAAGGGGCTGATAGCCTATGCCTGCTCCTGCTTTAATCAGCTCGCGTATCATCAGTGTGTTGTCACTGCGGATAACGGGGGAGAGGTGGAGAATGGCTTTTTCTCCGGTGTGGCGGTGGGTAATTTCCCAGTTTTGTTGACTGGTATAGGAGGGCAGGATGGCTTGATGCTGCATGACGGCTTCGGGTGTATCGGGTGTGCCGTGTCGGGCGAGATAGTCGGGGGCGGCAAGTAGGACGAACTCGATTTTGGCCAGCGGTTTGACGATCAGCGAAGGGGAGGGGGTTTTGGAAACGCGCAAGGCGAGGTCGAAACCTTCGGCGATGAGGTCGATATGGCGGTTGTCGAGGACGAGGTCAAGCGTGACTTTGGGATAACGCTGGCGGTATTCGGCCAACCATGCGCTCATATTACCGCCTGCAAACCACAGGGGCATGGTAACGCGCAACATACCTTGCGGCGTGTCGGCGCCGCCTGCCGCTTTTTGGGCAGCGGTGTCCAAGGTATCCAGCGCGTAGCTGCATTGGCGGTAGTATTCTTCGCCTGCTTCGGTCAGGTGGAGGTTGCGGCTGTTGCGGTGTAAGAGCTTGGCTTGTATGGTGTTTTCTAGATGGCTAACGTGTTTGCTGGCCATGGCGGTGGAGATGTCGAGCTGATCGGCAGCACGGGTAAAACTGCCGCTTTGAACCACTTGGCGGAAAACTTTTAGGCTAAATAGGGTATCCATGATTTCTTATTAGGAAACGTTGTATCAATAATTCGAGTATATATCTCTTACTGGGAATTATCTATACTGCACTTATTGAAATTGCTCCCTACCTCTTCAGGTAGCCATTAAAATAAGGATTATTAAGATGTCAGCCCTCAAATCATTCCAACCTGTTGTATTGTCTGTCTTGCGTATTGTTACGGCGTATTTGTTTTTGCTGCATGGTACGGCCAAGTTTTTCAGTTTTCCGATGTCTATGGGCGGTGCGCCCGAAGGCTTGATGCTGGTGGCCGGTGTTTTGGAAATTGTCGGCGGTATCTTATTGATATTGGGCCTGTTTACGCGTCCGGCCGCGTTTATTTTGTCAGGTCAGATGGCAGCCGCCTACTTTATGGCGCACGCGTCTTCTGGTAATGTTTTGTTCCCATTGGCTAACCATGGTGAATCTGCCGTTTTGTTCTGCTTCGTGTTTTTGTACCTGGCAGTAGCCGGCGGTGGAGTGTGGGCTTTGGATAACGTTTTTGGTAAAGATAAAGATTAATTTAAGGAAAAGATCATGACTTATTCTGTTTTGCAACAAGCTGCTGAAACCCGTCGTTCTATCTATGCATTGAACAACACCCTGCCTCTGTCCAATGAGGAAGTAACCAAAATCATCGAACACGCCGTTTTGCATACGCCGTCTTCTTTTAATTCGCAATCTGCCCGAGTGGTCGTATTGTTTGGCGAAGAACATACCAAAGTGTGGCATTTTGTCGAAGAAGCTTTGCGTGCGGTTGTCCCTGCCGAGCAGTTTGAAGCCACTGCACAAAAACTGAACTTGTTTAAAGCAGGCGCGGCGACAGTTTTGTTCTTTGAAGATCAAGATGTTGTCAAAGGCTTGCAAGAGCAGTTCCCATCTTATGCGGCCAATTTCCCGATCTGGGCGGATCAGGCAAATGCCATGGTTCAATATGCCGTGTGGACAACATTGGCGGCTGCCGGTATCGGCGCCAATCTGCAACACTACAATCCGCTGCCTGATGCGGCCAT
>NZ_CATNVN010000182.1:0-3415 GCF_951230505.1 uncultured Neisseria sp. | reverse complement strand
ATTTGATGGAATAAAGGCCGTCTGAAACTCGTGGTGAGGTTTCAGACGGCCTTTTCTTTTTTTTATGCTTTGAAGCTGTTAAATCAATTCTAAATCCGGACCGGCATTTTGTGCGCGACGGCTTCGTAATTGAATGTCTAAGCGCAAATCGTGGGCGGAGTCGGCATTTTTAATGGCGTCTTGATAACTGATATCGCCGTTTTCATATAAATCATACAAGGCTTGGTCAAAAGTGATCATACCCATGCCGGTTGATTTTTTCATCATTTCTTTGATGTTGTGGACTTCGCCTTTTTGAATCAAGTCGGCAATAATCGGCGAATTGAGCAAAACTTCTACAGCAGCCACACGACCCCGTCCGCTTTCACGGGGAATCAGACGTTGTGAAATAAAGGCTTGCAGGTTGAGCGACAAGTCGGTCAGCAACTGGGTACGGCGCTCTTCGGGGAAGAAGTTGATGATGCGGTCGAGCGCTTGGTTGGTGCTGTTGGCATGCAGTGTCGCCATACACAAATGGCCGGTTTCCGCGAAGGAAATAGCGTAGTCCATGGTTTCACGGTCACGGATTTCGCCAATCAGAATGACATCCGGCGCTTGGCGAAGGGTGTTTTTCAATGCAATCGGCCAATTTTCTGTATCTACACCGATTTCACGTTGGGTGATGATGCAGTTTTTGTGTTGGTGGATAAATTCAATCGGGTCTTCGATGGTAATAATATGGTCGAAGCTGTTTTCGTTTCGATAGTCGATAAGGGAGGCGAGGGAAGTGGACTTGCCCGAACCTGTACCGCCGACAAAAATAACCAGACCGCGTTTTCTGAGGGCGATGTCTTTCAGAATCGGGGGCAGATTGAGCGTTTCAAATTTAGGGATATTGCTGGTAATGGAGCGGAATACCAAAGCTGTTGCTCCGCGTTGAACCATGGCATTGAGACGGAAGCGGCTGGTCTCGTGCAGTGTGATGGCGAAGGTGATTTCGTTGTTGGAAGAAAATTCTTCGATTTGTTTGGAAGACATAATCGAAAAAGCGATTTCCATACATTTTTCAGCACTCAGCGGCTCATCGCTCAGTCGCGTGATTTTGCCGTCCACTTTCATGGCTGGCGGGAAATTGGTGGTAATGAAAAGGTCGGAGCCTTTGTATTTGTTCATATGGCGTAGCCAAGCGAACAATTCTTCTTTTGCGCTCGGAGTATTTTCGTCAAACATAAGAATTTAGATAGTTAATATTAAGTTATTTTATTGAGAATAATTATAACAGAAGCAATCATTATTTGCTGTTTTGCCCGCTAGAGTGGCTATCTGTTTTAAATTGAGTGTCGTGCTGGGAATATAGCAGATTTTTCAGTATCCCTGTGATTTTAAATTCTGCTGTTATAATGTTGCCCGATTAGTGAATGGAAAGGTGGTAACGAGATGTCAGTACAAACAATTGCCGTGGTCGGCGCAATGGAACAGGAAATCGAGCTTTTGCGTGAAAGCATGGCCAATGTCAAGCATGTGTCCTTCGGTAAATTCTCGGCATATGAAGGCGAATTGGCTGGAAAACGCATGGTATTGGTTTTGAGTGGTATCGGTAAGGTTAATGCAGCGGTTTCGACTTCTTGGGTCATTCATCAGTTTGCACCGGATTGCATCATCAATACTGGCAGTGCAGGTGGCTTGGGTAAAGGTCTAAAGGTCGGCGATGTGGTTATCGGCGAAACTGTGGCGCATCACGATGTTGACGTAACGGCTTTTGGTTATGTTTGGGGACAAGTGCCGCAACTTCCTGCTGTGTTCGCATCGGATGAAAACCTGATTCGTCAAGCAGAAAAGGCGGCGCAAGTGTTTGAAGGTGCGGCTGTCACGCAAGGTCTGATTGTCAGTGGCGACCGTTTTGTGCACAGCAGCGAAGGTGTCGCGGAAATCCGCAGCCATTTTCCTGACGTAAAAGCAGTGGAAATGGAAGCTGCGGCGATTGCGCAGACTTGTCATCAGTTGGAAGTGCCGTTTGTGATTATTCGCGCCGTATCCGATTCGGCAGATGAGAAAGCGGACATCAGCTTTGAAGAGTTTTTGAAAACGGCTGCCGTCAGCTCAGCGAAGATGGTTACCGAGATTGTCAAATCGCTATAAAACCATGCAAAAGCGTTGAATTTCCGTTAGAATACGGAACGATTCAACCTTATTCTAAGGCCGTCTGAAAACCGAATCCCTGTTTTTTCAGACGGCCTTTCAGCCTTTAATTGTATTTATCTTAATAACAATATGAAAAACATACGGAATTTCTCCATCATTGCCCACATCGACCACGGTAAATCGACGCTTGCCGACCGTTTTATCCAATACTGCGGCGGTTTGGATTTGCGCGAAATGAGTACGCAGGTGCTCGATTCCATGGACATCGAAAAAGAGCGCGGCATTACCATTAAAGCGCAAACCGCCGCGCTCAACTATAAAGCACGCGACGGGCAAGTGTATCAGCTCAACCTGATTGATACTCCGGGACACGTCGACTTTTCTTACGAAGTCTCCCGTTCGCTGTCTGCCTGCGAAGGCGCGCTTTTGGTCGTTGACGCATCGCAAGGCGTGGAAGCGCAAACCGTGGCGAACTGCTATACCGCGATTGATTTGGGCGTGGAAGTTGTGCCTGTTTTGAACAAAATTGACTTGCCTGCCGCAGAACCCGAGCGCGTGGAACAGGAAATCGAAGACATCATCGGCATTGATGCCGTTGGTGCGGTGCAATGTTCTGCAAAAAGCGGTATTGGCGTGGAAGACGTTTTGGAAGAAATCGTTGCCAAAATCCCTGCGCCGACCGGTGATGAAAATGCGCCGTTGCAAGCGGTTATTGTTGATTCGTGGTTTGACAACTACGTCGGCGTGGTCATGTTGATTCGTGTGAAAAACGGCACCATTAAACTGAAAGACAAAGTGCGCTTTATGAGCACCAAGGCGGAAACGCAGGTTGAGCAGCTGGGCGTATTTACACCAAAATCGGTTCAAAAACAAGAACTCAAAGCCGGTGAAGTAGGCTTTTTGATTACCGGCGTGAAAGAATTGGGTCAGGCAAAAGTCGGCGATACGGTTACTTTGGTTGCCAACCCAGCTTCAGAGCCGCTGCCCGGCTTCCAAGAAGTACAAAGTCAAGTATTTGCAGGCCTTTATCCGGTGGAAAGCCACGACTACGAAGCCTTGCGCGATGCTTTGGAAAAATTGCAGCTGAACGATGCTTCGTTGAAATTTGAGCCTGAAGTTTCCCAAGCATTGGGCTTTGGCTTCCGCTGTGGCTTCTTGGGCCTGTTGCATTTGGAAATCGTGCAGGAACGTTTGGAACGCGAGTTCGACATGGACTTGATTACCACTGCGCCAACGGTAGTTTATGAAGTCGTGTTGAAAAACGGCGAGAAAATCGAAGTTGAAAACCCGTCCA
>NZ_CATNVN010000181.1:0-3424 GCF_951230505.1 uncultured Neisseria sp. | reverse complement strand
AAACCGGCAGCGCCGAAGCCATTTACCGCAAACCCGAAAACGCCTTCGTTACCGAGTTCCTCGGCGAAACCGACGCTTTTGAAGGCAGAATCGAAAAAGGCATCTGGTACTACAACGGCTTCGCGTGGAAATTGGACGCACACTACAAATGGCAGGAACAAACCGCCATCGGCTATATCCGCCCACACGAATGGCAGCTTGCCGCCGAACATGAAACACCGATGATTCGTGCCAAAATCGAAAAAATCCACGCCGTCGGCGCATTGACGCATATTTTGGTGAAACACGACAAACAGGACGTGCATATCACGCTGGCTGGCAGCGATGCCGCGCGTTACCAAATCGCCGAAGGCAAAGAATTGAAGCTGATTCCGAAACAGGTTTATGTCTTTTCTCAAAACGAACTGATTGAATATTCGATTTGAGACTAAATCATAAGGCCGTCTGAAAATCTGCTTTCAGACGGCCTTTCATCTTATTAAACCTGCCAATCAATCGGCTCTAAACCATGCGCCTGCAAATAAGCGTTTGCCTGCGAAAAATGTTTGCAGCCGAAAAAGCCTCGATACGCCGACAAGGGCGAAGGATGAGGCGCGGTCAGCACCAAATGACGTTTGCGGTCGATAAACGCGCCTTTCTTCTGCGCATGGCTGCCCCACAGCATAAAGACCAAATGCTCGCGTTCCTTATCCAATTGTCGGATGACTTCATCGGTAAACGCCTCCCAACCAAAAGTCGCATGAGAATGCGCCGCACCGGCACGGACAGTCAACACCGTGTTCAACAGCAACACGCCCTGTTCCGCCCAATGCTGCAAATAGCCGTGTTGCGGAATCTGAAAGCCCTCAATATCCGTCGCCAACTCTTTATAAATATTGACCAGCGACGGCGGCACTGCAATTTCAGGTTGCACGGAAAACGCCAAACCATGCGCCTGCCCCGCGCCGTGATACGGGTCTTGCCCCAATATCACTACTTTTACATTTCCGAATTCAGTCGTCCGAAAGGCATTAAACACATCGCGCTCAGGCGGATAAACGGTTATCCCCGCCTGCCTTTCATGGCGCACCTTCTCCAAAATCGTTTGAAAATACGCCTTCTCTTTTTCCGCACCAATTGCCTCGTGCCAAGTCTGCATTATTTGCCGCTCCGTATTTGAATGGACTTATTATAACTGAAATAATTTTCAACCTGTTGTTGCTGCTTTGGACGAAGCGGCAGGTGCTTGGGGTGTAAAAGTCTTGCGTTACGAAATCAAAGACTTGGTTCCGCCGGTTTGAAAATCATCGACGGCAACAAGCCTAAATCGTCATAATAGCGTTCTGACCCAGGCCGTCTGAAAACCCAATACGGCTTTTCAGACGGCCTTTTTATATCGTTCGATTTTTATATGAATACACAAACCATAAAAACCTATCTTGTCGGCGGCGCCGTCCGCGACCATCTTTTAGGCCTGCCCATCAAAGACCGCGATTGGGTAGTCGTCGGAGCAGATGCGCAAACCATGTTGGCTCAAGGCTATCAACCCGTCGGCAAGGATTTTCCCGTCTTTCTCCATCCGGACAGCCATGAAGAATACGCCCTCGCCCGTACTGAGCGCAAAACCGCCAAAGGCTATGCCGGATTCAGCTTTCATGCCGATAAAGACGTTACGCTGGAACAAGACCTGATGCGCCGCGACCTGACCATCAATGCCATGGCTCAGGATTCAGACGGCACGATCATCGACCCCTTTGGCGGACAACAAGACTTGGCGGCCGGCATACTGCGCCACGTTTCGCCTGCCTTTGCCGAAGATCCCGTGCGGATTTTACGTATCGCCCGTTTTGCCGCGCGTTATGGTTTTCAAATTGCCGATGAAACCATGTCGCTGATGCGGCAAATGGTAGAAAACGGCGAAGCGGATGCCTTGGTTGCCGAACGTGTCTGGCAGGAATTGGCCAAAGGCTTGATGGAGAAAAATCCGCGCCGAATGATTGAAGTTTTGCGCGAATGCGGCGCACTCAAAGTTTTACTGCCCGAAGTCGATGCCCTTTTCGGCGTACCGCAACGCGCCGACTATCATCCTGAAATCGACAGCGGTATTCATACGCTGATGGTTGTACAAAGAGCCGCAGAAATGAACCTGTCTCTCGCCGAACGCTATGCCGCCTTATTGCACGACTTGGGCAAGGCAAAAACACCGGCCGATATCCTGCCGAAACACTACGGACACGACGTCAACGGCGTCGAACCCGTCCGCGAAGTCAATCAACGCCTTCGCGCGCCCAAACACTGCGCCGAGCTTGCCGAACTCGTCTGCCGTTGGCACATCATGCTCCATCAAGTCGGGCAGTTTAAAAGCAAAACCATTTTGAATGTTTTGAAAAAAACCGACGCATTCCGCCGCCCCGAACGTTTTCAGACGGCCTTAAACGTCTGCGTGGCCGACAAACAAGGCCGTCTGAACCTTGAAGACACCTCCTATCCGCAACGCGAACACTGGCTGGCTTTACTTGAGGCCGCCAACCAAGTAGATGCAGGCAAAATCGCCGCCGAGTGCCGCGCACAAGGCAAGGCCCATTTAATTGCCGAACACATCGATCATGCCCGCTTGGCACAAATTACACCGCTGCAAAAAGCGTATCAGGCTGAAAAAATAGGAGGCTATTGATGGCATCTTCGCGTTATAAAATTGAGCGCATGCCCGACGGCATTGCCGTATCTGCGCGTGTTGTACATGATTCGCAGGAAATCGGTTTTACCGCGGTATTTCTTATGTTTTCCTTTGCTCTTACATGCATCGCGCCGTTTTACCTTGAAGAACACTATTTCAATAATTTAGAAGCCATTCTCATCCCTTTACTTTTTACTTTCTACTTAGTGGGTTCACTTGTTTATGGCCTTCTTTGGCAACTTTTCGTACGTGAAAATATCAAGATCCGTAACCATACGCTGTCTCATGGTTATACCTTGTTCTCCATTGGGCGTTGGCGTAGTTTCCCGTTGTCAGAAATCTCCGAATGGCATTCTCGTGACCATATTCCCAAAGCTCCTATTGCACAAGGAAGGAAACAGAGGTTGCCAAACGAAAACCTATACCAAAATGGTATGAAACGAAAAATTCACAATATCCCCAATATTTTACGTATCCAAAAATGTGTACAAGGTGCATGGTCTTTCGATTATCAGGGAAAAACCATACGTATCGGCGATTTTTTTGATAGCCGCGATTTTCAGGCAGTCAATATTGAATTGAACAGATTTATCCCCACATTCGCCAAAGCCCGTCAACTTAAAGACGCCCTTTGAAACAGCCGACACGATATCCGCTATAATCCGCACCTTAACCATCTTATTTCAACAATAAAATCATGACTATCCAGACCAATTTACTTCACGAAAAAATCAGCAATGAAGATTATCAACGCCTCATTGTCAAACA
>NZ_CATNVN010000180.1:0-3440 GCF_951230505.1 uncultured Neisseria sp. | reverse complement strand
TTGCCTTCAACGGCAATCACGACTGACTGAAGTACGCGCTTTTCGCCACGGTGAATCGCGGCGATTTTGCCTGAAGCCGGAGCAGTAAATACTACGCCCGGATTCTTTTTGTCTTCAAACAGCACTTGGCCTTTTTTGACGGCTTCGCCTTCCTTGATTTTCATCGAGGGGCGCATGCCGACATATTCTTCGCCAAGCAACGCGACTTCGGTAATGGCCGGGCCGTCATAAATGACTTGCTCCGGTCTGCCCGCGATAGGCAGGTCTAAGCCTTTTTTTATCTTAATCATAAGGATGCGTTACTTTTTGGTGGGTTGAGATTCGGATGTCGGATTGTTTTTTCAGACGGCATGTAATGCTTTGAAACAAAGGATAGGCCGTCTGAAAAAAGCAGAGGTTTGCTATAAAAACAACGAATAAACGCAAACAATAAAGCTTTAGATTTTATCAGGTATAGGCTGCTTTATGTCAGTTTTACGCTTATTTTTACGGGAAAAGTGGGAAAAAAGTAGGAATGTGTAATCGAGTGTTAAGGGAAATAATTTTTAACTGATTGATATTTAAACGCTATGTTTGATGATATAGCTGAAAATAAAAGGCCGTCTGAATTTCAGACGGCCTCTAAGTTTAAAAGAGCTGCCAAACGAAGAAAATCATCGTATGCAGGGCAAACAGCGGTACCAATACAATCACCGACCATGCCATATAGCCGAAGAAGGAAGGCATTGGTACGCCGCGTTGTTCGGCAATGGCTTTGACCATGAAGTTCGGCGCATTACCGATATAAGTGAGCGCGCCCATAAATACGGAACCCATGGATACTGCCAGCAGCGAATGGAACAGGTGGCCTGTCATCAAGGCTTGGGCATCGCCACCGGCCATATTGAAGAACACCAAATAAGTCGGCGCGTTATCCAAGAATGCCGACAAAATGCCGCTCATCCAGAAATACATCACATTAATCGGGTTGCCTGCCGCGTCGTGAACCAACGAAACAACGGAAGCCAATGCGCCTGTTTCACCGGCTTTCAAAATCGCCAAAACAGGCGAAATGGTAATGAAAATACCCAAAAACAGTTTGCCCACTTCGGCAATCGGCTCGAAGTTGAACTCATTACCTGCGCGTACCTGTTTGGGCGTAATAATCCAAGATACGGCGGTCAGAGCCAGCAAAATACCATCGCGTGCCAAGTTTTGCAGTGCATAGTGGCTGCCCAAAATCTCGAAACCCGGATGATTCGGCTGCCACAGGCCGGAGAGCAAAACTGCGCCGACTACGCCGGCCAGTAACAGGAAATTCCATTTGCCGTAAATTTTGACTTTTTCTTCTTTATCGGAAGGAGCGGGAGCGAGGTGTTCGCTTTGTTCACGCTTGAAGTGTCGGCTGTCGATGATGTAGAAAACGGCCAGCAAAATCACAGAACTGATCAATACAGGCATCAGCATGTGTTTGACCGTCCACATAAAATCTACGCCTTTCAGGAATCCTAAGAACAGAGGAGGATCGCCTAAAGGAGTCAGACCGCCGCCGATATTTGCCACCAAGAAAATGAAGAAAATCACAATGTGAACGCGGTAGTGGCGTTTATGGTTGGCTTTCAAAAGCGGACGAATCATCAACATAGCCGCGCCTGTCGTCCCCATGATGGAAGACAAAGCCGTACCGACTGCCAACAGGATTGTGTTCAATTTAGGCGAACCATGCAAATCGCCGCTGACAAAAATACCGCCTGAAATGGTATAAAGCGCCAAAAGCAGCAGGATAAAGGGGATATATTCTTCAACCAATGCATGGGCAACGGTATGTACGCCGGCGCTGAAACCAAAGGTTACGATAAACGGCGTTAAAAACAGCAGCGTCCAAAACGCTGTAATTTTTCCGAAGTGGTGGTGCCAAATACGGGAGAAAAACAGAGGTCCGAGTGCGATAGACAAGAGAATCAGGGCAAACGGCAGACCCCAAAGCAGGCTGGCGGACGAGCCGTCAAAATCGGATGCCGCTGCCGGGAAGGCGGCAAGCAGCAGTAAAAACGAGAGGTAGCGCATAGTATTTCCTTTTTATTCTGTTGCGCCGTTAGGAACTTTGTTGAGAAAGTACGGCGGTGAAATATTCAGGCCGTCTGAAATATCCAGACGAACTGCGCGGTTGTGTCAGGGGAAAGTATAACGCAAAGCAAGTGTTAAGGGACGGTTTAGAATATTGGAATCAAAAGAAATGTTGATACAAATAAAGAAATACAAGGGAGGGAAGTAGTCGAAAGTAGTAGAAAAGTGGTTTTGAAACAGGGGTTTGAATTTTTAATAATAATCCTATCAAAAAAACACTTTAGATTAATTTTAGCTAAAATTTACATTTAATTGAATAAATGGAGGCCGTCTGAAAAATGAGGGTCGAATAGGGTGTTTTAGGTATTACTGATTGTTTTGACAGATAAATTGGGTATGAAAACAAAAACAGGTAAGCTAAAATGCCTACCTGCTTTATTTTATGCTTCCGGCCGCAGCCACATCCACACGGCCACGCAGCTGCAACAGATTGACGATATGACACCGATCCACCAGCGTTCCGGAAACCGCCAAAACATCAACAGGCAAGAAAAGGTCATCATGCCGATAGCGAAAAACTTTGCCTTGCGCGGCACGGCACCGTTGTTTTCCCAATTTTGTATGATGGGGCCGAAATAGCGGTGATGATAGAGCCAATTGTGAAAGCGTGGCGAAGCCTGTGCCCAGCAAGTAGCGGTCAATAAAATAAAAGGCGTGGTCGGCAGAAATGGCAGGAAAATGCCGATAATACCCAAGACAAGCGACAATGCGCCGCAAAAAATCAATAGATGACGAATCATCTTCCATCACCAATTAGTTGTTTTCAGACGGCTTGTGATGCGGGAATGGACAACGCGGAATGTCTAACTTATCCCAACCTTCATGTCCCATTTTTTCCAGTAGTGCGATATTGCGGTCGAAAATTGCCGAGGCATCGGGAAATGCTTCAGCCGCTTTGGCAATGCTGTCTTCACGAATCAGGTGTAAAGTCGGGTAGGGCGAGCGGTTGGTGTAGTTGCTGATGTCGTCGGCTTCTGTGCCTTCAAATTGAAAATCAGGATGGAACGGCGCAATTTGGACAATGCCTTCCAATTCGTTTTCTACAACCGCATCATCGGCGATTTCCAACATTTGGTTGAAGGTTTCAAAATCAGGGAACAGCGTCGGATGAACCAGTAAAGTGGTTTCCAATTCCGAAGCAGGTGTATTGCCCAGAAGCTGCAATTCACGATCCAAGTCTTCAAGAAAACCGTCCAAATGACGGGCTTCGCTGACAACGATGCGAACCAGGTTTTTAACGTGCGGCGCTTTGGCAAACGGGCAGAGATTCAGGCCGATAACGGCTTTTTCCAGCCATTGTTTGGTATGTTCGGAAACAGTATTGGTATCGAGAT
>NZ_CATNVN010000179.1:0-3505 GCF_951230505.1 uncultured Neisseria sp. | reverse complement strand
CTGAGATTATCCGATGAAAAAAGAACACATTATGCAAAACGCTCCATCAGGCCGCCATCGCCTCATTCATGCAAGCGTAGCTTCCGCTTTAGCACTCATCAGTATTTCCGTTCAGGCAAATACGCAGCAATTTGCCCAAACTCCTTTTTACCTGCAAAACAAAACCGACGTCAGCGGTCAACCCAAAGTCAAACACAATATTATGTTTTTGATTGATGACTCGGGCAGTATGTTAGCTGATGCAAAGGGTGATTATCATGTCCGTGATGAGCAAAAAAAAATCAACATTGCAAAATCGGCATTAAAGCAGGTTTTAGCGCAATATAAAGATCAGTTTAACTGGGGCTTGCAGACTTTGCACAATAATCCTCGGTATTGGAAATGGGATGAGAAAAAAAGGAAAGAGAATAATGCTATTTACGCATATGCAGAATTGCCTAGCCCTGACGATACCAAAGGCGATATGAAGGATACTGAAGGCTTTACGGATGGTTCCGCAGGTCGCAACTGGGAATATGTCAGTAAGAAGGTAGACGAGATGTTGGCTTATCAAGGTACGCCGACAACGCGCCGTTATTATGAAGTCGTCAAAAATTTCGTCATCCCCAATATCAAATACCGTTGCCAGAAGTCCTATGTTGTCGTGGTATCTGATGGTGATGCCAATATGAGTTGTAGCAATCAGGATGCCGGTGAGGATCCTCGCTTATCGCGCAATACCAGCTTCAACTACGATCGAGATTATTACTATTCAAACTACTACCGCGCCATCGAACATAGCGCGGATACACCTGCATACCAATATTTCGGGCCGTCTGCAGCGAAGGCTTATGACGATAAATATGGAAAAGGTGAATTTTTCAACGATGGTCGTGGTTTTAGTGGATATTTTGACCTGCCACTTTATCAATATGATGCCCATATCCCGCCGCATGAGAAAAAAGTGATGTGCCAATATACCGATTATAAATTCGGGTATAGCGATTATTATCGTAGGCGAATGTGGATAGGTAGTGGCGAAATCATTGTTCCTATTTGGGATAGAAACTATGGTAATGAGAAACGCGGTATGCGTTTCTTCAGTCAAACTTTGGCAGAAAAAGACATCAAAACAGAAAAAGATGGCAAAGATGATGCAGGTAAGAGCTGGGATGGCGATCCAAACGATCCTAAAGGGTTAGATTATAGCAAGCAATTGGTTCAGACTTTTACTGTAGGCTTTGGTGAAGGAGTTTCTAAAGTCGGGAGAGAATATCTGGAAAAGGGCGCCAGTCGCCCAGAATGGTATTTTAATGCCTCAAAACCTGAAAAGTTGCTCGATGCTTTCAAGACCATTGTCGACAATATTGAAAATGACAGCAAGAATACGAAATTTGAAGGAGTATCCTCTACTGCACCGGCAACGACCAGTACAGGTATTCCCAATATGGCGGCAACGGTTCATTTGAATACCGGCTCTTGGAGCAGTCAGTTGCGGTTTTACAAATTAAACCGCGATGGTACGCCTATCAATACGACTGAGTTTGTTCAGCCATCATTTAATAACCGCCTTACTTTGGTTAATGATGGCAGTAAAATCTATTTCATCGATAGAGTTGCAGATAAGGAGGCGTCAAATGCTGATTTTGGCATTTCAGACGGCAGTGCGAAAGATAAGTTGGAATGGAAAAATGCATTGCTGAAATGGACTGGCCGAGAGGGTAGTAATGAGGCCATTAAAGCGGATGCGGCCATTAAAGCGGATGCGGAGACAAAGGGTTATAGCCAGTCTTATCGCATCCGTCCAACTGATACCGCTGACGCAAGTAAAGATGAACGTAATTTGGGCGATATTTTAGACGGTTCGGTTGCGGCTATTGGCGATAAACGCGACAACCGTCAAGAGTTTTTGGTCGCTGCTGCCAATGACGGTATGGTACATATTTTCCGTAATGGTACGCCTAGCAATCCTTATGACTTGAAACTCAGCTATATTCCGGCAGGTATGGAGCGTGAGGACGATCAAGGCCAAGCGACAACTTTGGGCAAGGTTCTGAAGGATGTCGCTCGCGATGGCTACGGCTCCAGCACGCCGCATCGCTATATGGTTAATGGTGGTTTTGTTCTCCGCCAAACGCCTGATAAGCAAACCTTTATGTTTGGTGCGATGGGTCAAGGTGGACGCGGTGCGTATGCGTTGAATATTGGTGCAGTGGCGAACAGTGATCGTAGTGGTTGGAATACGACTGTGCCTTTGTTTGAAACAAAAAAAGGCTCTGACAATAAGCTGGGTTATACCATTGGTTCGACGCAAATCGGCCGTGTTTCCATCAAACGCGATACCACTCCGGTCAATCTGAAATCTGATGTGCGCTATGCGGGTTTCTTGGCCAGCGGCTATCGTACTGAAGATATGAACAGTGCCGACAATGAAACGGCTTTGTATATCTATGATATGACGGGTAAAGAAGCTGGTACGCAAGATACCGGTAAAAATGTTTCCAGTGCCGGCAAGCTCTTGGCTAAAATTCCTGCGCCGAATGGCAAAGGCGGCCTCTCTACCCCCACTTTGGTAGACACCGATTTTGACGGCATTGTCGATATTGCCTATGCAGGCGACCGTTACGGTAATATGTTCCGCTTCGACTTGAGAGGTAAAACCCCGTCTGAATGGTCGGCGCAAATGATTTTCCAAGGTTCGGGTAATCAACCGATTACTTCTGCGCCTGCGGTATCACGTCGCAGTAAAGACAAGTATGTCGTTATTTTTGGTACGGGTAGCGAGATTTATCAGAATGAATTGACCAATACCAATGGCCAAATCAATGCCGTTTACGGTATTTACGATGATGTGTCTACTGATGAATCCAAAAAAGCGGTTTTGGCGAAAAGTAGTGAGTTGGAACAGCAAACCAGAGAAAGTGATGGCGAAAACATTTACGTCAGCAATAATAAGGTCGGTATAGACAAAAAAGGCTGGAGTCTGACTTTAGGTCCGAATGAACGTGTGACTGTCAAACCGACGATGATTTTGCGAACAGCTGTTGTGACCATCCGCAAGTATGAAACCAAAACAATTCATACTGATTCTTCCAGTACCGATGTTTGTTTGCCGGACAGTACATCCACACAAACGACAGCGAAAACGATTATTTTGGGCGTAAATGCTGAAAATGGCGGCCGTTTGGGCTTGCGTGATGCGCGTATCTCCAGCAAGGACCGTAAGTTTATCAAACGTGAAAATAATGGTCAGATTTATTACGCCAACGGTATGACTTTTGATGGCGTTATCAACTTTACTTATATGAATTCCAGCAAAGCCGACGATTCTCCGGTCACTGCCGATGGCGATAGCGGCGGCACAGGTACGGATAAGGAGCTGAATGCTACGCCGAGCGTGCCAAACAATAAATGTTTTGCAACCAAAGGCGATCGCAGTCTCTTGTCCAACCAACTGGTCAGCCTGGAAGTACAAGGCCGTACATGCGGACTCAAACGCATCAGCTGGCGTGAATTGTTCTTTTAA
>NZ_CATNVN010000178.1:0-3525 GCF_951230505.1 uncultured Neisseria sp. | reverse complement strand
CGACATTGGATGCGTCGCCCAGTTGCGCGAAAGAAGCCATGTGTTCGCCTATCATCGCGCCGATGGTTAACGATGGCGTGAAAATACCGCCAGGAATACCTGCCCAGTAGCTGAACACGGTCGCCGCCCATTTTGCGACGGCCAAGCCGAACGGCGCTTCATACGCACCTTTAAGAGCGGCTGCGGCTTCGTGATAGCCCGTGCCATAGGTTTTGCCTTGATAAAACGTACCGAGCAGTGCCAGCAAGATACCCATTGCAAAGGCGACCACCAACAAATGACGGCGGATGAAACTGCGCCAGCGTACCGGCGCGAATGCTGCCGCGCCGCGATACAAAAAGCTGCCGAACAATCCGCCTGCCACGCCGCAGACAATGCCCGACACCGCGGCCCACATCAGCATGTTTGGCAGCTCATGCCCTTGAAACCCTGAAAAATATGGGTTGTTGCCCTGTATCGCCACTTGAATGAAACCGGCTGCCAACACGCCCATCAGGATTTGGCGCTCCCAACGCAAAATCACGCCGCGCCCCAATTCTTCGATGGCAAACACCACGCCGGCCAAAGGCGCGTTAAACGCCGCCGCCAAACCGCCTGCAGCGCCTGCGGCAATCAAATCGTTTTCCTGCATGCCCCTAAACGCCAGCCCGTGCTTTTTACACCACGCGCCCCAAGCGTTCATGACCGCCGCACCCACTTGTACAGACGGCCCTTCCCTGCCGATCGACGCCCCCAAAATCATGCCCAAAAACGTCAGCGGAATCTTAAAAAAGGTTTCGCCCAGACGAATCAAACGGGTTTTCTGCGCGCCATAAGGCAAAGACAACGAAGCGATGACCTGCGGAATACCGCTGCCGGAAGTGTACGGCGCAAATCTGCGCGTAAACCATGCCAAAAGCGGCAAACCCAGCGGCAAGGCCACCCACGCAAACCACGGATATTTCCCCACCAGCAAAGCGTTCCATTCCAAAGCCAAATCCGCCAAGTACGCAAACATCAAAGCCGTCAGGGCAACCAGTGCCGAGCCTGCCAGCAAAAACAGAAAGGCAATGCTCTTTTTCGACAGGCGTTTAGTTTGGCGGATTTTGTGGGCAAGGCGCGCCGCCCAAGTCTGGGGAAATTTCATCATAAACACGCAGTCAATGTGTTCAGACGGCCTTGATGCTTTTCTCAAAGGCCGTCTGAAAACAAGAATAAAGGTTTTTAAGAACGGTAATCCGCGTTAATCGACACATATTCGTGCGACAAATCGCAGGTATAGACGGCCGCCGTCGTATCGCCGCGTTGCAAATCGATGCGGACGGTAATTTCCGGACGGTTCATCACGGCTTGTCCTGCTTCTTCGGTATAGCTTTCCGCGCGGCCGCCGTTTTCAGCAACCAACACGTCATCCAGCCACATTTTCAAAGCATCGACATCCAAGTATTCAATACCGGCATAGCCGACGGCTGCCAACAGACGGCCCAAGTTCGGGTCGGAGGCAAAGAAAGCGGTTTTCACCAAAGGCGAATGGGCGACGGCATAAGCCACTTTGCGCGCTTCTTCGCGGGTTTTCGCGTTTTGCACTTCAATCGTGATGAACTTGGTCGCACCCTCGCCATCACGGACAATCGCCTGCGCCAGTTCCAAAGCCAGCGAACCAAGCAAGGCTTTGAGCTGCGCATAGCGCGGATCGGCGGTATTGTCGATTTCGCTCTGACCGCAACGGCCTGTCGCCATAATCACGAAGCTGTCGTTGGTACTGGTATCGCCGTCCACGGTAATCGTATTGAAACTTTCGTCTGCAATTTCTTGGGTCATCAGCTGCAAAATCGGTTGGGACACTTTGGCATCGGTGGCGATAAACGACAACATGGTCGCCATGTTCGGATGAATCATGCCCGAACCTTTGGCGATGCCGGTGGCGCGGACTGTGTGTTTTTCGCCGACCAGGCCTTTGCGTGAAGCAGCTTTCGGTACAGTATCCGTCGTCATAATGGCACGGGCCGCGTCCGACCAAAATGCAGGGCGCACTTGCGGCAAAGCGGCCACGATTTTATCCACAGGCAAGGGTTCCAAAATCACGCCGGTCGAAAACGGCATGATTTGATTGGATTGGCAGCCGACCTGCTCTGCCACCGCCGCGCACACTTTAATCGCGTCCAGACGGCCTTGTGCGCCGGTACCCGCATTGGCATTACCCGTATTGATGACTAAGGCACACACGCCGTCTTGGTCAAACAGATGCGACTTGGCGATATGCACCGGCGCGGCGCAGAAACGGTTTTGCGTAAACACTGCGCCCACTGTATGTCCGCCGCCCAACACCATCAGCGTCAAATCGTCGCGGTCTTGTTGCTTGATGCCGGCGCGACCTGTAAACAGACGGATACCGTCGATTTCCAACAATTCGTCTGCACGTTTTTCAGTCAAATTTACAGCCATATCATTTTCTCCTGTTTACACTATTTTCAGACGGCCTAAACGCTATACGCCCAATAAGGGAATCAAGATAGGCACCAATATCGCCGTCAACACGCCGTTGAGCGTCAAGCCCAAGCCGGCATATGCGGCCATACGGCGGCCGTATTCCAAAGACGCCGCAATACCCATCGCATGCGAGGCCGTACCCAAAGACATTCCCACTGAAGAAGGCATGTACAACGCCCCTTTCAACACTTTATATCCGGCCATCTGGCCAAAAAGTCCGGCAATAATCACCGTTGCCGCCGTAATCGCCGGAATACCGCCGACCGATGCCGTGATTTCAATCGCAATCGGGTTGGTCACGGATTTGGAAGCCAGCGACAAAATCACTTCGCGCGAAGCGCCCAGCCATTTGGCAAAATACACGCCTGTAACAATGCCCGTCACGCTGCCCGCCAACTGCGACAACACCACCGGCAACCACTGGCTGCGGATACGGTCCCAATTTCGATAAAGCGGCACGGCCAGCAACACGACCGCCGGTTTCAACCAAAAATCGATAAACTGCGCCGCGTCGTGATACAGCTCGTAATCGATGGCAAATACCTTCAAATACCCCATCAACACCAGCGTACTGATCAATACCGGATTACACAGCACATTCCCCGTGCGCGCCCGAATCTGCACTGCCAAAGCATATACGGCCAAAGTCAGGAACAGCATGACCGAGGGCATGCGCAACAGCCCGTCTATGTTCATCACACCCACCTCCTGACCCACTCATGCACTTTACCTGTCACCAACAATACGCAGATCGTACTGCCGATTGTGGCCGTCAAAATCGAAAACCAGTCGTTTGCAATCACATCTAAATAGCTGATGACGGCCACGCAAGGCGGCACCAAAAATAAAGTCAGGTTTGCCATCAAAATGTCTGCCAGTTCTCCCACCCAAGACAATTTGACCCAGCCGGCCTGAAGCGCGGCAAACAGCAAACCCATGCCGACAATGCTGCCCGGCAGCTTCAACCCCAAAATCCAAACGGCCGCCTCGCCCAAAGCCAAGCAACCCAATACCACCAATAAGGCACGAATAATATTCATTAAGCCGGTTTCTCCT
>NZ_CATNVN010000177.1:0-3539 GCF_951230505.1 uncultured Neisseria sp. | reverse complement strand
AATAGTAACAATTATCATTTGCAAATTTAGAAAATCGCCGTATAATACAACCCATCGAGACAAAACAACCGCACAACAGAATGAAAGGAGAAGAAAATGCCCGAAAGTATTTTTAAGCAAGTCTCCCTTGATATTCTGAGACTGCACCAACAAGCCATCCGCTCTTTGATCGCCACCAAGTGTTGCGACGAATGCGAAGTACACGACGCAGTATTCATTACTTTAGATGGTCGCTATTATGTTTGGCTTCCTTGCATGGGCAAATCGCCCCAATCAGAAACCGGCATCCTGCTGATTGAAGATGAAGATGGCAATACGCGTTTGAGCTGGGTTGCCGATACACGCGAAGTCAAGCAAAAAGACAGTCTGTACAACCGCGTTGTTTCCGCACTGCAAAGAAAAATGCAGCGCACGAAAAACAAGTTTATCCAGTCGGCAAACGCCCGATTGCTTGAGCTGACGCCGCAGCAAGGTCGTCTGACGACAAACAGCAAAGATTTCTCTCTTTCACCACATGACTTGATGAAAGCACTTTATCCGGCAACACATCAAATAGGAGAATTTGCCCTGTAACAGTTTTTGGTAGTGGTTTGTGTTCCTTTTGCGCCCCTTAACATTTTAAAGGGGCGATTTTTTTGCCCCTACTTTTCAGACGGCCTCAAAACCGGTTTTCCAGTACAATAAAGGCCGTCTGAACATTTCCTACTTTTCAACCATGCAACTGCTCAAATACATCCAATCGCAAGGCCTCGGCAGCCGCAAGCAATGCCAATGGCTGATAGACAATGACTGCATTGCCATCAACGGCGAAATCCATAATCGTGCCAAAGACGATATTGGCCCATCTCAAGTGCACACCCTGTCTGTTGACGGCGAAGAAATTGCCGCCGTCCCCATGCCCTATTTCTACATTCTGCTTCATAAGCCTTCAGATTACGAGACTTCTCACAAACCCCAGCAATATCCAAGCATCTTCAGTCTGTTTCCCGACCACATGCGCAATATCGATATGCAGGCAGTCGGCCGCTTGGATGCAGACACAACCGGCATTATTCTGATTACCAACGACGGGCAATTTAACCATCGCGTTACCTCGCCCAAACACAAAGTTCCGAAGCTCTACCGCGTCACTTTGAAACATCCTGCCGACGATACCCTTTGCACTACGCTGAAAAACGGCGTTCTCCTGCATGACGATCATGAAACCGTCGCCGCAGTCGAAGCAGTATTAGCCGACCCAACCACACTGATGATGACCATTACCGAGGGTAAATACCATCAGGTCAAACGCATGGTTGCAGCCGCAGGCAACCGTGTCGAGCAGCTCCACCGTGAGAAATTCGGCGACTGGAATGTCGATGATTTGGCCGAAGGAGAATGGAAATTTATCCAAATCTAAAAAAATTCCAAATTTTTTTGATAAATTTTTAAACAATATGGATTTTTTATTTATTTAAAATCAAACATCTAAATCTTATCATTTTTATTTAACAGAATTTAACACTGTAAAGACTGAACTATTGTATAATTCGCCTGTCTGAGTAACACTTGCTTCGAAAGAAGTGAGTAAGTGAGTAAGACGTTTTCCCCGTAATGTGTTTGGCCATCTATACTTTCCCCTTAGTATAGATGGTTTTTTTTATCTAAAATTTGGTAATCAAGCGGGCGTACTTTCAGACGGCCTTTCTCATCTAAAGAAGCCATCATTTCTAAACCCCATCTCCCACTCATTAACTTGCATTATCCCTTTTCTCTTACTCGTCTCTTCCGCATTAATCTGTGCCGTTCCCATTTCAGACAAATCGTTTTATAGAAAGAAAAACTATCGGCGGCTATCCAAGCTAAGGTTACAGGATGTTATTTAGACGGCCTTAGATAAATACCATCTTTGTTGCCAACATATTCGAAAGCACACCTTAGTGCTATCTAATATCCTCACAACAACCCTTTCCCATATCCCACTTTCAGACGGCCTTTATCGTTACAGCTCTTTCAATCATTCATATCGCTTCAGACAAATTCTCTGTTTACAGGTTTCAATACCAAGAAAACCAGAGAAACCCACTAAAAATTCTTCATTACATGGTTTTTTTAACTAATATTCTTTTCAGACTTTAGTCAAGATTCGTTAAATCTTTGCGGTAAAATGTTGTCTTTATTTTTATGCATCTGAGTATTTATGTCTTCCAATCAACCCCGTCAAACCTGGTCCAACCGTTTGACTTACATCCTTACCGTTGCTGGCGCGACTGTCGGCTTTGGCGCAACTTGGCGTTTCCCGTATTTGGTTGGTGAAAACGGTGGCGGCGCGTATGTGTTTTTGTTCTGTATCGCCATGCTGGTCATTGGTATTCCGATGATCTTGGTGGAAAACGTCATCGGTCGCCGTAAAGGCGTGAACGCACTGGATGCGTTTGGCGGCACAATGAATGGCAAACCCGTTGCCAAAGTTTGGAAGTTGGTCGGTTGGATGGGCTTGCTCGGCGCATTCGGCATCATGGCCTATTACATGGTACTCGGCGGCTGGGTGATCAGCTACATCGTCAATATCATCGGCGGTAATTTGGACATTTCCAGTCCGGTTTCCGGAGAAGTCACCAAAAGCTTCTTTACCGAACACATCGAAAACAGCCCTTGGGAAATTGCGTTTTACACCTTCCTATTTGTGGTTGTGAACCAATGGATCTTGGTCAAAGGCGTGATCGGCGGTATTGAAAAAGCAGCAAAATACCTGATGCCTTTGCTGTTTTTATTCCTGATTGCCATGGTCGTGCGCAACGTTACCCTGCCGGGCGCAATGGAAGGCATCACCTTCTATCTGAAGCCTGACTTCAGCAAAATTACAGCCGAACTGTTCGTCTTCGTTTTGGGCCAAGTATTCTTCGCCTTGAGCTTGGGTTTCGGCGTGATGATTACGTTATCCAGCTATCTGGATAAAAACGAAAATTTGGTTCAGACGGCCGTGATTACCGCGATTACCAACACTTTGATTGCCGTGTTAGCCGGCTTTATGATTTTCCCTTCCCTCTTCAGCTTTGGCGTCGCCCCTAACTCCGGCCCGACGCTGGTGTTCCAAAGCCTGCCGATTGTGTTCTCCAATATGTGGGCAGGCCCAGTGTTTGCAGTGATTTTCTTCTCACTGCTTCTGATTGCCGCGCTGACCACTTCTCTGACCATTTATGAAGTGTTAATTACAACCATTCAGGAGAAAACCAAAATCCGCCGCGCAGCCGCGATTACCATCGTACTGGCAGGTATTTTTATCTTCGGCAATATCCCTTCCATCTTGAGCTACGGCCCATGGAAAGATATTTCCGTGTTTGGTAAAAACATTTTCGATGCCTTTGACTATATCAGCGGCAACATCCTGTTTATGCTGACCGCGCTTGGCTCTGCCTTGTTTGTCGGTTTCGTGATGAAAGATGAAGCGAAGGACGAATTGCTCTACAAAGGCAACCATACCACCGTCAATATCTGGTTTGCTT
Source organism: uncultured Neisseria sp. (assembly GCF_951230505.1). Lineage (NCBI taxonomy): Bacteria > Pseudomonadati > Pseudomonadota > Betaproteobacteria > Neisseriales > Neisseriaceae > Neisseria > uncultured Neisseria sp. The sequence continues at coordinate 54 of NZ_CATNVN010000177.1, read as the reverse complement.
ATGTGAAATACCTCGTACCGTTGGTGATTCTGCTGATTTTCATCAGCAACCTGT
>NZ_CATNVN010000176.1:0-3545 GCF_951230505.1 uncultured Neisseria sp. | reverse complement strand
AACGCACGGGCATGACCCATTTCCAGACGGCGTTGGTAAAGCATTTCCTGAACCGGCTCAGGCAGGCTCAACAGACGCAGGCTGTTGGAGATGGCACTACGGCTTTTACCGACGGCTTTGGCGATGGTTTCGTGAGTCAGGCCGAATTCGTCGGCAAGGCGTTTCAAACCTTGCGCTTCTTCAATCGGATTGAGGTTTTCACGTTGCAGGTTTTCAATCAAACCCATGGCCAACGCGGTTTCGTCGCTGATGGTTTTAATGACGACGGGAATTTCGGTCAAACCGGCCAACTGGGAAGCGCGCCAACGGCGTTCGCCGGCAATCAATTCATATTGAGACAGACCACGTTCGCGTACGATAACCGGCTGGATAATGCCTTGTGCTTTAATGGAATCGGCCAATTCCTGCAAAGCTTCATCATCAATTTGCACACGCGCCTGATAACGGCCGGGCTGAATATCGGCGATGGCAACCGTTGTCAGGCGGTCGCTACTGCTGCTGTCCACTGCATTGGAAATCAGCGAATCCAAACCGCGTCCCAATCCACCTTTTGCTTTTGCCATATTGTTTTCCCTTTCAGACGGCCTCATTGTTGAAATGACGTATTCTATCGGATATTGCCGCTTTACGACAATTTGAATCACGATGATTTGACTATCGCCATTTATTTACGGAGCGAAACCGCAAACACGCCCCTTAAAGCGTTGCTCAAGCGGATTTCTTCCGCATTTTCCAACATAGCGCACGTGATATGGGTTTCCTTGATTGTATCCGCGCCTAAATATAGCTGCGGTTGCTTCAATACCGCTTGGCGCATTACTCCGTTCAAAATATCCAAATCCAAAGACGGCGTGAGCCATTGTCCTTGATATTTGACGAACACATTGCTTCTTCCGCCCTCTAACAAAAGGCCGTCTGAATTGAAAAACAGGCCGTCAAATGCGCCCTGCCCTTCTGCCGTTTTCCATGCTTGGTCAAAAGTTTCACGGCGTGTGGTTTTGAAACGGCGCAGATAATCGCGTTGGTTTAATGCGTGCTCACTCAAGATGACGTATTGCTGCCCATCCAATTCGGAAACAGCCGCATGGCTCAATGCAAGGCCGTCTGAAAACAAAGCGGCTCTGACTCTAAATAACCCACTTGGCAACGCATCTATATAGTGTTGAATTTGCTCTGCCGCATTTTGAGGCCAAGGCAGGTTGAGCGCTTGTGCCGAGCTGTTCAGACGGCCTAAATGCAAATCGAGCAAACGGCATTGTTTGTCTTCCGCACGCATGGTTTCAAAAATACCGAAATCAGGCCGCAATTCATTCAGAAAACGCGCCTTCCAACCGCACTCGCGATATTCGGCTTCAGGATCGCTATCAATCACAATCCCCGAACCCACGCCATAAACGCCTTGATAAAGGCCGTCTGAAACCGGCTTCAAAGATAAGGTACGAATCACGACATTAAATACGCCTTCAAATCCCAAACCCGTCTCACACGGATGCAAAAAGCCGATGCTACCTGTGTACAAACCGCGCGGTTCAGATTCAAGGGACTCAATAATCTGCATACTCATGCGTTTGGGCGCACCGGTAATACTGCCGCACGGGAAGGCTGCACGGAAAATATCGGCAACCGAAACATCAGGCAGCGCCTGCGCCTCGATGGCACTGGTCATCTGCCAAACACTGCCGAAACGGGAAACTTTAAACGGCTCAGGCACGCGTACTTTGCCCGTTTGCGCGATTTTGCCGAGGTCGTTGCGCAACAAATCGACAATCATCACATTTTCGGCGCGGTTTTTCGGGTCGTTTTGCAATTCAACGGCGCGGCGTTCATCTTGCCCGTCGTGAAGAATCGGCGCAGTGCCTTTCATCGGCTCGGTTGTGATCAGGCCGTCTGAATCGATTTTGAGGAAAAGTTCGGGAGAGAAACACAAAGTCCACGCCTCCTGCCCTGCCCCGTCAGGCAGACAAGACAAAACGGCATACGGCACAGGCTGACGCAAACGGCGGTAAAGCTGAATCGGATTACCGTAAGTTTGCAGGTGTAGGCGCACGGTGTAATTGATTTGATAGGTATCGCCGCGGCGGATGGCTTCGTGGATTTGGTGGATATGCTCGAGATAATCGGCTTCGGATACGGAGAATCGGGGAGTAGAGATACCTGCCTCAAGGCCGTCTAAATGATTGGCCAGCCAGCTTTCGGCATCGATTTCAGAATAATCGGCAAACCAGTGCAAACGCAAATTGCCACTGCGACCAGACGGAATATCCATCAGCGGCAACCCAAATTCGTAGTCTGCAAACAACACTGCATGCAAACCCTTTTTCCAGCCGGCTTGCAAAATACTTGTTAACGAATCCAGTTCGTTATGATAAAACCGATGGCTTTCTACATGATTTTGATAGAGTTTTGCTCGGCCGCTCACGGCATCGTCAAACAGGGCGAAATAAGGCATGATTGCTGTACAAATAGGCTGATTATACGCTGCTTTTACATAAGTTAGCAGACAAATTCAAAAAAAGCACTCGAATGTAATTTTATGTAGTCGAACGAAGTATAAAAGGGTAGAATCAAACCATACCACACCATATCATTTAAAACTTAATCGATAAGGAGACTTTATGGCAGACCACCAATTAGAACCGTTCGAGAATGTTGAACTGGGCGAGAAACAAGACCAGCTGCAAGTATTCGAAAAGGCTGTTTTGGAACACGAAGGACGCGGCACTGACGAAGATTCCAGCAGCGCACCGCTTCCTGCCAACTACCCATACAAACAACGTATGCGTCGCTCTGTTTACGAAAAAGAAAAACAGAAGCTGCAAATCGAATTGTTGAAAGTACAAAGCTGGGTTAAAGATTCCGGTCAGCGTATCGTCAGCCTGTTTGAAGGCCGCGACGCAGCCGGTAAAGGCGGTACCATCAAACGCTTTATGGAACATTTGAACCCGCGCGGCGCACGCGTGGTTGCTTTGGAGAAACCAACCACTACCGAACGCGGCCAATGGTATTTCCAACGCTACATCCAAAACCTGCCGACCGCAGGCGAAATGGTATTCTTCGACCGCTCATGGTACAACCGTGCCGGCGTAGAACGCGTAATGGGCTTCTGCGAACCTAACGAATACCTGCTCTTCATGCGTCAAACCCCTGAATTGGAACGCATGCTTGTTGCCAGCGGCATCCACCTGTTCAAATTCTGGTTCTCCGTATCCCGTGAAGAACAACTCCGTCGCTTCATCTCCCGCCGTGACGACCCACTGAAACACTGGAAACTGTCCCCTGTGGACATCCAGTCGCTCGACCGCTGGGACGACTACACCGAAGCCAAAAACGCCATGTTCTTCCACACCCATACCGGCGACGCGCCTTGGGTCATCATCCGTTCCGACGACAAAAAACGTGCACGTTTGAACTGTATCCGCTACTTCCTGCACCAGCTGGACTATCCGGGCAAAGACGTGAAAGCCATCGGTAAAGTGGACGAGAAAATCGTTTTGGTTCCTGATACACGTTACAAAGACAAAACTGTCGAGCTCGGACACGATTAA
>NZ_CATNVN010000175.1:0-3553 GCF_951230505.1 uncultured Neisseria sp. | reverse complement strand
AGTTGTCAAAGCGAGCAGTAATGTGCTGATCCAGGTTTTGTTCATTTTTTATTTTTCCTTAAAACCATTTCCACCAAACAAACAAAGCCGCAATCATAATGATGTTGGCGAAGAGTATGGGTTTCCACTGTCTGGGCGCGTGCCGTAATTCAGTGCCAGAACGCGTGCGGCGGATATAGAAAAACGGGCTGAGCAGCATGGAAGCGGCGCATACCAAAATAATCACGGCGTAATAGATTTTGTGCGTTTCCATATCGTTTCTCCGTTTCAGACGGCCTGAAAGGCTGCCTACAACGCATTTTTGCGTGAAGCGCTGCCTGTTTTCATTTCGTGTCGGTATTGGGCATATTTGCTATGACCTCAATCCTGAGGTCTTTGCAAAAATATGCTACAATCGCGTCCGATTATAACATTCTATTTATAAAGGTTTTACGAATAATGATTTCTACCAACGGCATCACCATGCAGTTCGGCGCAAAGCCGCTGTTTGAAAACGTATCCGTCAAATTCGGCGAAGGCAACCGTTACGGCTTGATCGGCGCCAACGGCTCAGGTAAATCCACCTTCATGAAAATCCTCGGCGGCGATTTGGAACAGACTGCCGGCGAAGTCGCGATTGAAAACGGCGTGCGTTTGGGTAAATTGCGCCAAGACCAGTTTGCCTACGAAGACATGCGCGTGCTGGATGTGGTGATGATGGGTCACACTGAAATGTGGGCGGCAATGACCGAGCGTGATGCGATTTACGCCAACCCCGAAGCCACCGAAGACGATTACATGAAAGCCGCCGAACTGGAAGCCAAATTCGCCGAATACGACGGCTACACCGCCGAAGCGCGCGCCGCCGAGCTGTTGAGCGGCGTGGGTATTTCCGAAGATTTGCACAATGCAACCATGGCAGAAGTTGCCCCGGGTTTCAAACTGCGCGTATTGCTGGCGCAAGCCTTGTTCTCCAAACCAGATGTATTGCTCTTGGACGAACCGACCAACAACTTGGACATCAATACCATCCGTTGGTTGGAAGGCGTGTTGAACCAATACGACTCCACCATGATTATTATTTCGCACGACCGTCACTTTTTGAACGAAGTCTGCACCCATATGGCGGATTTGGACTACAACACCATCACCATCTATCCGGGCAACTACGACGACTACATGCTCGCTTCCGCCCAATCGCGTGAGCGCGCCCTGAAAGACAACGCCAAAGCCAAAGAGAAACTGCAAGAGCTGCAAGAGTTCGTCGCCCGCTTCTCTGCGAACAAATCCAAAGCCCGTCAGGCAACCAGCCGTCTGAAACAAGCAGACAAAATCAAATCGGAGATGGTCGAAGTCAAGCCTTCTACCCGTCAAAACCCGTATATCCGTTTTGAAGCCGATGAAAAAGCCAAGTTGCACCGTCAGGCTGTGGAAGTTGAAAAACTGGCCAAACGTTTTGAAACCCAGTTGTTTAAAAACCTGAACTTCATCCTCGAAGCCGGCCAGCGCCTCGCCATCATCGGCCCGAACGGCGCTGGTAAATCTACCTTGCTGAAACTTTTAGCCGGCGCGTACAACCCCGAATATTCAGACGGCCTGTTGCCGGACGAAGGCACCATCAAATGGGCGGAAAAAGCCAGTGTCGGCTATTATCCGCAAGACCATGAAAACGATTTCGATGTTGATATGGATTTGACTGAATGGATGCGCCAATGGGGCCAGGAAGGCGATGACGAACAAGTCATCCGCGGCACTTTGGGCCGCTTGCTCTTCGGCAGCAACGATGTCGTGAAAAAAGTGAAGGTCCTCTCCGGTGGCGAAAAAGGCCGTATGCTTTACGGTAAACTGTTGCTGTTGAAACCCAATGTCTTGGTCATGGACGAACCGACCAACCACATGGACATGGAAAGCATCGAATCCTTGAACATGGCGCTGGAAAAATACAACGGCACGCTGATTTTCGTCTCGCACGACCGTCAGTTTGTATCTTCGCTGGCCACCCAAATCATCGAATTGGATGGCAAAGGCGGATATGAACACTACTTGGGTGATTACGAAAGCTATCTGGAGAAAAAAGGAATTGTGTAGGAAATAGCATGAATGCAAACCTTAAAAAACTACTGCAAAACCTGCTTGCGCTAATCGTGTTGCCTGTACTGGGCTGGTACATTACGCTTGGAGACGCTGTAAATGTTGTCGACACTGAACATGCTTCTCGTAAAGGCCGAGCAGTGGCTTGGTTATTTAATGAGTTTGGTGCAACCGGCGTTTGGGGCTTCTTGGGCATAATTTGGATTGCCTGCCTGATTTTAGCCATTCGTTCATACAAAGCATGGCAAAAGGATAAGTCACAGTAAATTAAGGTTCTAGATAGTATGTACTTGCTAGAAGAAAATATCCATATGAATCATTGGATTGAATGATACATCTGAATATAAATAGGCAATTGAAAGCTATCTGGAGAAAAAGTATGGCTTAAATCTTTACCCACAATCTAATAAGGCATTGAGATGCCGTCTGAAAATTTCTATATTTTCAGACGGCATTTTCTTTTCAAAATTAAACAATATCATATTGAACTTTTATGCCAAAATTATGACTAATAAAAGCTTTTTTGCAAAATAATAACTCAATATTACGATATTTTTGAAGGAATATATTAAATGGTAAACATTAAAACAGTAGTACCCAATGCCTCTCAATATGGTGCCAAACTTGGCTATACGACTTATGAGGCAGAACAAGGTGAACTGAAAAACGGTGTTGTTAAAAATGCCCCTTCTTCAGAGGCAGAACACGCAACTGCCCGTGAAGCAAGCGGTCAGGCATATGTTGATTTGCCGACTAATGCATCTGTGTCATTTATTGCACAAGCAGATGCCAATGCCGTAACCGTCCGTTATACCGTTCCTGATGGTGAAAGCGGTAAAGTAGAAGTCAAAGTCAATAATACAGTGATCGGTACTTTGGATTTATCTTCCAAATCCAACTGGCAATATTTGGATAACTACAAATATCATCCGGATGGCGATATTAAAGTTCATGATACACCCGCGGCAGATAGGCTTGCCCGCTTCCAATTTGATGAAGTCAGCCAATTATTTAAAGATGCCCATATCAATAAAGGAGATACAGTTACCATCACTAATCTCGACAGCACGCCCATAGGTATTGACTTAGTTGATTTGGAAAAAGCACCGGACGCCATTAGACAGCCTGAAAACAGTGTCAGCATTACTGATTTCGGCGCAGTCGCCAATGACGGCTCGGATGATTACCAGGCATTTATGAAGGCAGTAGAAGCTGCAAAAAATACAGAACATAAAACTGTTTATATCCCCGAAGGTCAATTTGATTTTTCACGACCGATTTCTCTTTATGTTCCTGATGGCATTAAGATTACCGGTGCAGGGCAATGGCATACTAAGTTACATTTTTTGAATACAGAAGCTGCTAAATACGATGATAAGGGTTATGCGAGCGGTGGCGGTGGTATTACTTTTGAACCCGGTAGTAACAATATAGATTTGGGCAATCTCTCTATGGATTCAAATCTGAACTCAAGATATGATGA
>NZ_CATNVN010000174.1:0-3560 GCF_951230505.1 uncultured Neisseria sp. | reverse complement strand
TTTGGTTCCTGATACACGTTACAAAGACAAAACTGTCGAGCTCGGACACGATTAAAATCTAAGATCAAGTAGTTATCGACTTAATAAGTGGATTTTTGTTCTGATATTTTCAGAATAAAAATCCACTTACTTTACGGGAAGCCGTTATAAGACGATTTGGCCAAGCAATGACATCTAACAACAAAACAAATATCTATACCAAATTCTTCAACACAGAGACATTAGATGCTGTCCCCGTATGGCAGTTTGACGAATACATCAACGGCATCAACACTCGCCGAATCTATTTACATGCAGATGGGCATACCGAAAACATCTCCAAACGCGACAACCTATTACATGGGGAATTAACCGATTTAGATTTGTCATACAGCGAGTACATCGCCCCATCAGAATTTGAAAAACTTTAGCAACAATATTAAATACGAAATCATACAGCTAAAGGCCGTCTGAAATTTCATCTTTCAGACGACCTTTTCTTAATCCTCACGATTCCAATACGTTTTTTGTGCGAATACCAATTTATTGTCAGTAAATTTCACATTGTCCAAATTCAACGCCCAAACATCACTTTTCATCACCCTAGCGGCAGGATGCGCTTTGTAAAATAAAGACTGCGCCGCTTTCAAATCCGCTTCATCTTCAATCAAAGCGGCAGTCGCCGCAAACTGAACACCGCTGATTTTCGTGATACTGTCAGGCTGTCCGGCAATGGTGCCGGCTACTTTGGCAGAACGGCTCATCATTCCACCATGCTTTGTTTTCAAAGAAGTCAGCACAATTAGACGGGCATGGGCTTCATCAAACACATAAAAACAACAAGCCGCCCAAACTTCGCCGTCTGCCGCAGCGGCAATACTGACGACATGATGATTGCTCAAAAATTTAACGATATTGGTAGGAATCGCTTGCATGATTTTTATCCTCTTTCTCAGTGTATTAAATTTATTTTCAGGCCGTCTGAAACATCAGCCCTGCCAGCGCAGCACATCGTTTTGAATAATACCGAACAAGTCCAAAGCGTGAGAGACGCTGTGTGTAATCATATCTTCGATGGATTCAGGCTTCTGATATAAAGCCGGAACGGGAGGAAACACGATACCGCCCATCTCTGTCACACGGCGCATATTTTCAATGTGCGCCAAGCTTAACGGCGCTTCACGCACCATCAACACCAGCCTGCGCCGCTCTTTCAACGTTACATCCGCCGCACGGCTGAGCAAATTATCGGCAAATCCATGAGCAACCGAAGCCAAGGTCTTCATTGAACACGGCGCAATCAACATTCCATCCGTCAAAAACGAACCGCTGGCAATACTTGCCCCGACATTACGGACGGAATGCACAACATCCGCCAAAGCATAAACGTCTTCTTTGGTGTAATCCGTTTCCAAAGCGCGGGTCATCTCCGCCCCTTGTGAAACCACCAAATGCGTTTCTACCTGATGCTCACGCAAAAGCTGCAAAGCCTTCACGCCATACTGAAAACCGCTGGCACCGCTGATGCCGACAACCAAACGCTTCATTGTATTTCCCTGTCTCGGCCTAAAAATAAATGAAAGGCAGATTCTCAAGACGAAAAAATAACCGCTAAAAAGCGGTTAGATTTTCTAATGTGGTGCCGACAGCGAGATTTGAACTCGCACAGCCTACGGCCACTACCCCCTCAAGATAGCGTGTCTACCAATTCCACCATGTCGGCATAAATCAAATTGTCTTACTGCTGCTGAGGATTCGGAGCAACAGGAGTTGTATTGTTTTGTGCAGGCGTTGCAGGCTTAGGAGCCTGTTGGGTCTGCTTCACATCGCTGAAGTCTAAACCGTGTTTATTGGAGTGGGTGTGAATATACACCATTGCCATGCAGGTCGCAAAGAAAAATGTTGCAGCAACGGCAGTCGATCGGCTGAGGAAGTTGGCATTACCGGCAGAACCGAATACGCCTTGCGCGCTACCGCTGCCGGAACCGAACGTCGCGCCGGCATCCGCACCTTTACCGTGTTGCAGCAATACTAACACGATTACAAATAGAGCGGAAATAATATTAATAATCCAGATAAGGGTTTTAAAGGCTTCCATATGTTTTCTACGAGGCTTGTGCTGCGTTGATGATGGCGGTAAAGGAGTCATATGATAATGACGCGCCACCAACCAATGCGCCGTCTACATGAGGTACTGCGAAGATGTCGGCCGCGTTATCCGCTTTCACACTTCCGCCGTAAAGAACGCGGATTTTAACATCGCTTCCGCACAAAGACAAGATTTCTTTGTAGATAAATGCGTGCATGTCGGCGATTTGTTCGACGGTGGCGACTTTGCCTGTACCGATCGCCCAAACCGGCTCGTAGGCAACGGCGATGTTTTTGGTGTTCAAACCTTGCAGGATCGAAAGCTGGTGTGCAATGACTTCGTGTTCTTTACCGGCTTCGCGTTCTTCCAAGCTTTCGCCGACGCACAACAATGGAATCAGGCCGACGTTGAGGACGTTTTCCATTTTGCGGCGTTGGATTTCGTTTTTCTCGCCGAAATAAAGGCTGCGCTCGGAGTGGCCGATGAGTACGATGTCTGTACCGATGTCGGCAAGCATTTCGGCGGACACTTCGCCGGTGTATGCGCCGTTATTCGGGAAACGGCTCACGTCTTGCGCACAGGTCAAGATGCGGTTGTTCAAAACAATCTGCATGGCGTTGTGCAGTTGCAACAGATAAACGGTCGGAGCGGCCAGGCCGATTAACACGCGTTCTGCGGTTGGCATGACACGGAAGCGGTGCATAAGCGCATTGTTGTTTTGGAGTCGGCCGTTCATTTTCCAGTTGCCGATAACCCATTTTTGGTCCCACATTCCGATTTGGTGATACATCTTTATTGCTCCGTGTGTTGGTTGTTGCTTGCTGTAGCATCGTGTAATGTGAAAGTTTAGTGGATATATGTGCGCTTGGCAATTATTAACGGGCCTCCGGGGCCGTCTGAAAGATGGCACACTCTCCGACAAGGATTTATAATGTATGCTTCGATAAAATTAAGAATTGAACGGAGCACAAATATGGACTTTGAAAAAGCGCGTTTCAATATGGTTGAACAGCAGATTCGTCCGTGGGATGTCTTGGACTTCGACATTTTGGATGCTTTGGAGGAGATCGGGCGTGAACATTTTGTCGGCGAGGCTTTTCAAGGTTTGGCCTATGCGGATATGGAGCTGCCGCTGACCAACGGCCATAAGATGTTGGAACCCAAAGTCGTTGCCCGCCTGGCTCAAGGTTTGAAACTGAAAAAAGACGAAACCGTCTTAGAAATCGGTACAGGCTCAGGCTATGCAACCGCCCTGCTGTCCAAACTGGCCGGCAAAGTCGTAACCGACGACATCGACGCCGAGCAGCAGCAACGCGCCAAAAAAATTTTGGACGAATTGGGCTTTGCCAACGTCGATTATGTGCAAAACAACGGCCTGACCGAAGCATCGCAAGGCGCGCCTTTTGATGCGATTTATGTAGGCGGCGCAGTAGACAGCGTACCTGAAATTCTGAAAGAGCAACTGAAAGACGGCGGCCGTATGGTGGTCATT
>NZ_CATNVN010000173.1:0-3583 GCF_951230505.1 uncultured Neisseria sp. | reverse complement strand
GGCTTTTTCAGCTTTTTCTTTAGCTTCGCGTTCGGCTTTTTCTGCTTCAGCTTTATCCGCCTTTTCTTTGGCTTCGCGCTCGGCTTTTTCCTGAGCCTCTTTTTCTGCTTGTGCCGCTTTCTCTTCAGCTTCTTTGGCAGCCTTTTCAGCCGCTTCTTTTTCAGCTTTGGCTTTTTCTTCATCTGCTTGGCTGGACGAATTGTCGGTAGCAGGGCGTTTCTCTGCTTTGTCTTGAGGTTTCAGGATTTCAGGTTCTTCACTTTGCTTAGGCTGAGTCAGCTCTTTGAAAACGTTTTGGTTGCCTTGGTTCAAGAAGAACAAAATACCGGCAATAATACCTGTTGCCAGTATCAGGCCGAAAAAGAAACCGGCCAAGCCTTTGCCATATTGTGTAGATTTTTTCATGACTTACCTTGTAATAATGTGTTCAGACGGTCTGAAGGGAGACTGTCTGAGTTTGGATTCGATATTTTATCAATAACCGTTATGGACGGCAAAATCCTGATGCTTTGTTTACTCTAGTTTTACTTAAACATAAAGATTCAGGCCGTCTGAAAAGTTAGAGGGCGCGACGGAAACCGATGGCTTTCATCACATGGGTTTTATTGACTTCTTCCTCGCCCGCCAAATCGGCCAGCGTACGGGCAACGCGCATGATGCGGTGGAAGCTTCTAGCGGAAAGGGACAGTTTTTCGAGCATGGTTCCCAAGGCTTCTTGCGCTTCTTTTTGGATACGGGCTTTACCATCGAGCTCGCTGACGCTCAATTCGGCATTAACCTTGCCTTGTCGGCCGTATTGGATTTTACGCGCGGCGGTAACGCGTTCTAATACGGCGGCACTGGATTCGCCGGCTTCTTGTTGCATCAGCTCGGCGGCGGAAAGGCTGGGTACTTCGATGGTTAAATCAATGCGGTCGAGTAATGGCCCTGAAATTTTGCTGCGGTAACGGGCGATGCTTTCAGGCGTGCAGCGGCAAGGTTTGGACGGATGACCGAGATAGCCGCAAGGACAGGGGTTCATGGCGGCGACAAGTTGGAACTTGGCCGGATAAACGGCTTGGCGTGCAGCGCGGGAAATATGGATTTCGCCGTTTTCCAAAGGTTCGCGCAATACTTCCAATACTTTACGGTCAAACTCGGGCAATTCGTCTAAAAACAACACACCATGGTGCGCCAATGAAATTTCACCCGGACGCGGGTCGGAACCGCCGCCGACCATGGCGGCCGAGCTGGCGCTGTGGTGGGGACTGCGGAAAGGGCGGTTGCTGTCGAGTTGCTGTTGATGGTTGGGTAGGAGCGAACGCAATGCCCAGACTTCGACCAATTCGTCTTCGGTCAAAGGCGGAAGGATACCGGGCAAACGTTGCGAAAGCATGGACTTGCCCGTTCCCGGCGGCCCCATCATCAGCAGGCTGTGTCCGCCTGCCGCGGCGATTTCCAAGGCGAGGCGGGCGGTGTGTTGGCCTTTGACATCGGCTAAGTCGGGTATTTTACTTTGTTCAGACGGCCTTTGTGGCAGTTTGCATTCGGTTTGTGTCAACGGTTCGATGCCGTTTAAATGGGCGGCCACTTCGCCCAAAGAACGCGCGCCATAAACTGCAATGCCACGCATGACGGCAGCCTGTTCGGCATTTTCTTGCGGCAAGACGAACGAACGGCCGGCCTGCATTCCCTGCCATGCCATGGCTAGCGCGCCGCGTACGGGACGCAGCAGCCCGGACAGCGCCAATTCTCCGGCAAACTCATATTGCGCGAGCTTTTCAGGATTAATTTGTCCCGATGCGGCAAGAATGCCCAAGGCAATCGGTAAATCGAAACGGCCGGATTCTTTGGGGAGGTCGGCCGGTGCGAGGTTGACGGTAATTTTCTTGGCGGGGAAGTCGAAGCCGCTTTGGATGATGGCGGCACGCACACGGTCGCGGCTTTCTTTGACTTCGGTATCGGGCAAACCGACGATATTGAAATGTGGCAAGCCGTTGGCAAGGTGGGCTTCCACTTCGACCAACGGCGCATTCATGCCGCTTAAGGCGCGGCTGTAAACCAAAGCAAGCGACATGTTTCAGACGGCCTTATTCGGCAGCTTCAGTTTGTTGTGCGATTTCGGCAACCGCTTCTTCGGCAGCTTCTTCGGCCGCTTTCAAAGCGGCTTCTTCAGGCTCTTGGGCGGCTTCGAGTTTGGCCAAACGGGCTTCCAATTCGGCCAGCTTGGTACGGGTTTTAATCAAAACCTGTTGTTGGATGTCGAATTCTTCTCGGGTCACCAAATCCATGCGGTTGAACGCGCTGCCGAGCATGGCTTTAACGTTTTTTTCCATGTCTTTGGCAGGGCTGTTGGCGATGGTTTCGCTGATTTTGGAGCTGACTTCTTCAAAAAGTTGTTTGCCGAACATAATCCGTATCCTTTATTCAGAATGTATATAGAAATTCAAGTGGCTATTGTATAAGGAAAAAGGCCGTCTGAAAACGGGAATTTTGAGACGGCCTTTGCTTCCTATCGTAAATATTCCGTGTCTTTTAACGCTCAACACGGGCTTCAAAAATAGGCATCAGCCATGCGCCGCCCGTGAAGCCTTTGCATGAACCGGTGGTGTGTTCCTCACTGCGGACAAACGTTTTACCGTCCCACACTGCGGCATTGCCCGACCAGCAGTCGCCGATCCCTCGGCCTTTGAAGCTGCCGCTAAGGGTGGCTGTTTTCTCATCGAATCCGCCGTGTCCGCCGTATGTCATTGGTGGCAGCACTTGTTCGATTTTGGTCAACTCTTTATCGGCAATGGCATAGTAGCCGCTGGTTTGATAAGCACCGCCGATACAGACGGCCTCCACCAAAACTTGTTGTTTATTGAGCGGATAAATATTCAGGCTGCGGTTCCAATCCATGTGCTCTTTATTATGCAGGGCGGGGCAGTAATTATCGTCATTTTCAGAAACGCGGTTGCTGTTGCGCAGCAGTTTCATGACGGCGCTGTGGCGCGGTGTGTCTTGTTCCAGTATATCGCCTGCTGTTTTCGGTACGGCAACGGTGCGGATGACGGGTTTGGGCTGCGGGCTGAGGACTGCCTGACTGCTGTTGCCTTTGCGTATCAGCGCGGAAGGCGTGTTCAGACGGCCTTGGAATTCGTCCGCTTTCAACATTGCCGCCGCCGCGCCTTTGTCGGACAAGTGCCATTCATATTTGCCGGCGCGGATGCTGATTTTGCTTTCTTTTTTCAACGCTTCGAGCAAGGCGTTGGTTTGCGCGCTGTTCAATTTGCCTTGGCCTTTTTTGTTCAACGCCAATTTGCCCAGTGATTTGCCGTTCAACATCAATTCGTTGCGGGCCGCCACACGGGCGAGTTGCCTATCATCGTCGTTAAACGGCAGCAGGGAAACTTCGCCGGCAACGGCGGCATTCGCCCCCGCTTTTCGGGTAAACAGGATGGAAACCGGCGTTTCTGTTTCATCCGCCTGATATCCGGCAAGACGGCAGGTACCGGTATTGTCGCAGGTAATGTCCCAGTCTTGGTAATTTTGATAAAAGCCTTGAGGCGGAGCAGCCAGTGCGGTGGCAGGTAAAACAGCCAGCAGCCATTTTTTCATGATG
>NZ_CATNVN010000172.1:0-3622 GCF_951230505.1 uncultured Neisseria sp. | reverse complement strand
ACTCCGACTCAGTCTGTGTTGACCATTACTTCCAACGTTGTTTACGGTAAGAAAACCGGTAATACTCCGGACGGCCGCCGCGCAGGCGCTCCGTTTGGTCCGGGTGCAAACCCAATGCACGGCCGCGATGTCAACGGTGCAGTCGCTTCATTGACTTCCGTAGCCAAACTGCCATTTGAGTTTGCTAAAGACGGTATTTCCTACACCTTCTCTATTATTCCTGGCGCGTTGGGTAAAGACGAGCATTCCCGCGAACGCAACCTTGCCGGTTTGATGGATGGTTATTTCCACCATGAAGAAGGAGAAGTGGAAGGCGGCCAACACTTGAACGTCAACGTATTGAACCGCGAAACTTTGGAAGATGCGATGCATCATCCGGAGAAATATCCGCAGTTGACCATTCGCGTGTCCGGTTATGCAGTTCGCTTCAACTCGCTGACCCGCGAACAACAGCTTGACGTGATTACCCGTACGTTCACTGAAACCATGTAATCCGGGTTGAGAAACAAACCAAAAGCTAAATTTGCATTTGGTTTGTTTTGAAACAAAGCTCCAAGGCCGTCTGAAATGTTCAGACGGCTTTTATTATCGTACAATTCACATCAGCAAAATTATTTTCGAGCCAAACACAATGTCCACGACTTTTGCCATCACTCCCGAGCCGGAACTGAAAAACCTTGGCCATCGCCACTATAACGGCAAAGGCATTATTCATTCGATTGAATCTTGCGGCGCTGTCGATGGTCCAGGTTTGCGCTACGTGCTCTTTTTGCAAGGTTGTCTGATGCGTTGCCTTTATTGCCATAATCGCGATACTTGGGATTTACATACCGAGCAGGCGCAGGAATTGGATGTGGCAACTGTAATGAAGCAGGTCATGACCTATCGCCATTATCTGCGTGCGACAGGCGGAGGCGTAACGGCAACCGGCGGCGAGCCGTTATTGCAATATGAGTTTGTACGCGATTGGTTTACGGCCTGTCGGGAACACGATATCCATACCTGTCTCGACAGCAATGGCTATGCTTTGCACTATGATTCGATTTTGGATGATTTGCTCGATCATACCAATTTGGTCATGCTTGACTTGAAACAAATCGATCCTGAAATTCATAAAGTACTCGTCGGTATTCCCAATACCAAAACGCTGAAATTTGCGCGCTATCTTGCCGAACGCAATCAGCCGACGCGGGTGCGTTATGTGGTTGTTCCCGGTTATACCGATGATGAGCGGTCGGCGCATTTATTGGGCGAGTTTATCGGTGATATGGACAATGTCGAAATGGTCGAACTTTTACCGTATCACGAATTGGGCGCACACAAATGGGCTTTGTGCGGCGACGAATACAAATTAAAAGGCGTACATCCGCCGCCTAAAGAAACCATTTTAAAAATCAAAGAAATATTAGAGAGTTACGGAAAAAACATTATTTATTAAAACAGAAAAAGGCCGTCTGAAACGAGATAATCAGTTTCAGACGGCCTTTTTATCATTGAAAAAACTTAATCGTTCAATGCGGCCAAAACCTTGGCGACAACTTCTGATACTGCAACGGCTTGAGCCTGATTGTCACGGCGCTCGGCATATTCGACATTGCCTTCTTTTAAGGCGCGATCGCCGATGATGATGCGGTGAGGAATGCCCAGCAGTTCGGAGTCATTCAGCAAAACGCCTGCACGTTCGTCGCGGTCATCCAACAATACATCTGCACCGGCAGCCAAAAGCTCGGCATAGATTTTGTCAGCGGCTTCGCGCACGGCGTCTGATTTTTTGTAGTTCATCGGCACGATAACGACTTCAAACGGCGCCATTGCTTTGGTCCAAACAATGCCTTTTTCGTCGTTGTTTTGCTCGATGGCGGCGGCCACAACGCGGGTAATACCGATACCGTAGCAGCCCATTTCCATGATTTGGGATTTGCCGTTATTGTCCAAGAAGCTGACATTCATGGCTTGGGTATATTTGTCGCGCAATTGGAAGACATGGCCGACTTCAATACCGCGCGCCAGTTTCAGACGGCCTTGTTCGTCAGGGCTGATATCACCTTCGATGACATTGCGTAAATCGACAAATTCAGGCTCGGCAGCATCGCGACCGAAGTTGAAGCCGGTATAGTGGTAGTCGTCTTCGTTTGCGCCGATAACCCAGTCTGCGCCTTTTTCGGTGGCGAAATCGGCATAGACTTTACCTTTGAAGTTGACAGGGCCGAGAGAGCCGCCGTTTGCGCCGAACTGTTCAACAATTGCGGCAGGGCTTGCCATGGTCAGCGGTGATTTCACTCCGGCCAGTTTTTCTGCCTTGATGTCGTTAAACTCATGGTCGCCGCGTAACAGCAGCAGGACAAGTTCTCCTTCGTTTTCGCCTTCGACCACGATGGACTTGAGGGTTTGTTCAACCGGAATATTCAGGAATTCAACCAAAGATTCTATAGTTTTGACGTTTGGTGTATGTACTTTGGTCAATTCAGCCTGAGCAGCAGCGCGTTCGCCTTTAAGTGGCAAAGTCGGCGCCAGCTCGATATTGGCGGCGTAATCGGAAGTATCGCTGTATGCAATAACGTCTTCGCCGCTTTCAGCCAATACTTGGAATTCGTGAGAGCCGGTACCGCCGATGCTGCCGGTGTCTGCGGCGACGGGGCGGAATTCCAAGCCCAGACGGGTGAAGATACGGCAGTAAGCGTCGTACATATCTTGATAGGTCGTCTGAAGCGAGGCATAGTCGGCATGGAAGGAATAAGCGTCTTTCATGACGAACTCGCGCGCACGCATCACACCAAAGCGTGGACGCACTTCATCTCGGAATTTGGTTTGGATGTGGTAAAAGTTTTTTGGCAGTTGTTTGTAGCTGTTGACTTCTTTGCGCACGATGTCGGCAATGACTTCTTCACAAGTCGGACCCATGCAGAAATCACGGTCATGACGGTCTTTCAAGCGCAGCAGTTCTTTACCGTAAAACTCCCAGCGGCCGGATTCTTGCCACAGTTCGGCAGGTTGTACCACCGGCATCAGCAGCTCCACGCTACCCGCGCGGGCCATTTCTTCACGCACAATATTTTCAACTTTGCGCAATACGCGCAGGCCCATCGGCATCCAAGTATAAAGACCGGATGCGTTGGCTTTGATCAAACCGGCACGAATCATCAGCTTGTGGCTGGCAAGTGCGGCTTCGGCAGGGGCTTCTTTAAGGGTAGAAATGAAGAACTGGGAGGCTTTCATGGCGTATTTTTCTTTCTTAAAAATAAGTGCGTATTGTAACGCAAAATGTGTGGCCGCGCGTCTTTTGAATGGCATCTGATGAAATCGGCCGTTGTTTCACGGAGCTTTTGATTCGGGGCGATTTTTAGGGATGTCAACCCTAATTTATGCACAAAGCTGCATAACCTTGTTTTACCTATAAATTTTCACTGTATGATTATAGTAAAATCTTATAAATATAACTACTTGATTTTATTATGTTTTATTTGATTAAATTTTAGTCAATTTAAGACTTGGTTTGTTCCTAAAGAAAATTTTACGATTACCCAAAGCTTATCAACAGATTTATCCACAGAGATTGTGTATAGATTTTAAATAGATCGGAAGAGCGTCGTGTAGGGAAAGAGTGTAGATCTCGGTGGTCGCC
>NZ_CATNVN010000171.1:0-3654 GCF_951230505.1 uncultured Neisseria sp. | reverse complement strand
GGCCGCCAACGCCAAAATCCGCGCCATCGCCGTCACCACCGGCGCACATACTGCCCAACAGCTTTCCGCCCTGCCCCATGTCGCCATGCTCAACAGCTTGGCCGAATTACCTGATGTATTGGAAACCTTATAAAAATCTATACAACATCTATATGAAAGGCCGTCTGAAACCTATTTTCAGACGGCCTTTAATTTGTTTTATCGATCCGAGCGCACCCTGACAAATGTTGCAAATTTCGGCGTTCCCTTTTGCGTAAAACCACGATAACGGTAAGTAATCAGCGCACCGATTTTCGGCGGATGGTCGCGGTCTTTATCCTTAAAACCGCTGCCGATACGAAACTCGCCATATTGGTTTTTGCATCCTACCGCACCCAAACGCCCGACATTGCGCCCTTTGCCCTCATAATGATGCGTCACCGTACATTCATCATCATATTCACTTTTCAGCTTCAACAGCTGTCCATTTCTACCGCTTGCATAACGGGCTTCAGGTTGACGCAGCATCACACCTTCCCCACCCAGCGCTTCGACTTGTTTCAAAAAATCCAAAGCATGCTGTTTGTCGCGCACCTTGACTTGCGGAATAACCGTAAACCGTGCCGACGGGTGTGATTTCAGCCATTTCGAAGCCGTTTCCAGCCGCTGATACAGATTACCCTGTGCATGCGGCACATCAAAAACATGCAAACGGATGCCGTCCCAATTTCCCGAGGCAGAACGTACCGTCGCGGAAATTTGCTCAAACCGCCCTCGTCCGCTGTACAACTCGCCATCCATCGGAAACGGTGGAAAACCTGCTGTAAAACCTTTGGGCGGTGTAAACGCATAACCCTGACGACTGACCAGCTGCCTGCCGTCCCAATACGCGCGTACGCCATCCAACTTTTCACTCATGGCCCAACCGGCAATATCTTGATTTTTATATTCCTGCGCCAACAACAAATCTGCACCAAACGCCGCAGAGATGAAAGAAGCCGCAAAAATCGGTATCATGGTTCGCATTACATTATTCATAAGACACTTTTCCAGACTTGCTTTTTATTATATATACATAATAGCAAAAGGCCGTCTGAAACGTAAACAACATTAAATAAGCATTCCCTAGGAACACCCATGGCACTCCAATTTGAAATCAACGCCGTTACCCCCTTCCGTCAAAACTGCACGCTGATTTGGGATGATGAAACCAAAGAAGCCGTTTTGACCGATGTCGGCGGCGACGTACCCTATTTATTGCAACAAGTCCAAAACAAAGGCCTCAAGCTGACCGCCATTTGGCTGACCCACGGCCATCTTGACCACGCAGGCGGCGTGGTTGAACTTTTAAAAACCTGCGACGTACCCGTTCTCGGCCCGCATAAAGACGACGAATTCCTGCTCCAAGCCCTTCCGCAAACAACGGCGCAATACGGCTTCCCCGTTTCTCCGTCATTCACGCCGACACGCTGGCTGGAAGAAGGGGAAACGCTCAAGGTCGGCAATCACAGCTTCCAAGTCCTCCACATTCCCGGCCACACTCCCGGCCAAGTCGTTTTTTACAACGCCGAAAATGAACTTTTAGTCGCAGGCGATGTTTTATTTTATGAGACTGTCGGTCGCACAGATTTTCCACGCGGCAATCATGATGATCTCATAAACAATATCTGCGCTAAACTATTAACCCTGCCCGAAACCACGCAAGTTATAGCCGGACACGGCCGCATGACCAGTATCGGGCATGAGAAAAGGTACAATCCGTTTCTGGTTCGCTAATATGAATTTTGTATAAAGCCAACATTTTGGCATACTCAGATTATGCGTATAAAAGAAAACTGGCATACAATTTGCAGGGATAACACCCGAAAGATTAAGTACCTAATCTCCGGCAAATGCCAAAAAGAACTAAAGCACAAAGATAACAAGGTATTACGCAATACAACCTGATTTATCGAAAACCGGACATCTCTAAACCCCAAGCCTTACTCGAAGTGAAATTGTTACAAAGTGACAATAAATGTCAGTCAGGCCGTCTGAACGGCTCTGCCGATTCAGGCGAATACAACGGAGATGAGGCGCAATGCCCTGCCGGAATGTGCCGATGTTCTGTTTGTCAAACCGTCGGGTACATCTTTAAGAAGCACAACATTATTTGGGTAAACCGGCAAACTCGCTGCCGGCACTAACAGGCCGTCTGAAAAGTTCGGCCGGTAAAATCAATAAAAGGATTATCAAATGAAAAAAATCGCAAAAGTAGGTTTCGTCCTGCTGGCTACCGGCCTGCTGGCCGCCTGTGCTACTAAGAGCAAAATCACTCCTGAAGGCACTACAGACGAGCCACGCTTCCCTAAACCTTACTCCCTGACCTTCAACAAAGACCGCGGTACATTCCCGACTTTTGACGAGCTGGATCAAATGCGTCCTGGTCTAACCAAAGACGACATCTACAAAATCCTCGGCCGTCCTCACTACGACGAAGGCATGGTTGGCGTGCGTGAATGGGACTACCTGTTCCACTTCTACACCCCAGGCGTAGGCGTTGACCCTGAAAACACTTCTGGCGTTGAAGGCATCACTACTTGCCAATACAAAGTGATCTACGACAAAGACAAATTTGCACGCAGCTTCTTCTGGAATCCAGTATTCCCTAAAGATGCCGTATGTCCTCCTCCAGCACCTACACCTAAACAAGAGCCTCAAGTGATCATCCGCGAGATCATTAAAGAAGCTCCTAACCGCATCCGTCAATAAGGACAAATTTGAAACGGATCCTATTGGGTATAGCCTTGGCAGCAGGTCTGAATTCTTTGGCCGCTGCCGATGCTGTCAGCGACTATATCCAGCGTAAAAAAGTTGTGGTCAATACAGCTAAGGCGGAGCTTTGCTTTGCCGACGACGGTCAGTGCCATCCGGTACTGATTGGCAAGACCACGCCGAAAGGCAAATTCAATATGACGCCGATGATGACCAGCAAACCGGGTTACGGTGGCGAGGTTATCGGCTTCAAAGAAGAAAATGACTTTCTGTTTGCGTTACACAGGGTATGGACGCTCAAGCCACAGGAAAGACGCATGGAACGCATCGTCTCTCCTCATGTGGCCGACCGCATCATAACCAATGGTTGTATCAACGTACAGAATAATGTGTACGAAAAACTGCGTCAGTATTTCATTTTAGAAGTCATCTGATGTAGGCTTTAGTTTGAATAAAGGCCGTCTGAAAATTTTTCAGACGGCCTTTTCTTTTTATTCGTAAAACCTTTATGACTGGCTATACTGATACAGTCTTGATGGCACGGCAACTTCGTTGAGGCTGCTGATTCAGAAAAAGAAAACTCTATCAACCTAACGCGTAAATCTAAAAGAAAGTCCGCCTAAAAGTTCAGGCAGCCTTTATTGTTTACAAACAAAGAATATGTTAACCTCTTGTTATCGAATAGACTTAATCATTCGTAATATTATTTAACAACACAAAAAGGACTCTATCTTATGAACCGTCGTCAATTTATCGGCAGCGCCGCTGCTGTCTCTCTCACCGCCGCCGCTTCTTTTGCCCGTGCTCACGACCATGCAGGTCATGCACACCACGCCGGTCATGCTGGTCACGCGCATTCTGCACCGCGCGCCTACGAAGCTGCGCGCAAAGCGGCCGCACATTGCGTTGAAGCCGGTCAAA
>NZ_CATNVN010000170.1:0-3657 GCF_951230505.1 uncultured Neisseria sp. | reverse complement strand
ATTGAACAGGGTCATACCCTCTTCGCTTCGAGTCAACAAAATCGCGGTCAAGTCGAGATGACGGCGCAGGTTTTGGGCTTTTTCGGTCAAATCGTTTTCATTTTTCCAGCTGCCCACCACTTCTTTCAATTCTGCACGGTTAGGCGTAATCAGCGTAGCGCCGGCATATTTTTCGTAATCATCGCCTTTGGGGTCGATTAAAACGGGTTTACCGGCCTGTTTCGCCCAATCGATCATATCGGAAATATGCGACAAACCGCCCTTACCGTAATCTGAAAAAATAATGGCATCATATTCGGGCAACACTTCACGATATTGATGTTTGATTTGTTCCAACACCTCACGATGAGGCGATTCTTCAAAATCAAGTCGGATAAGCTGCTGATTACGGGCAACAACGCGCAATTTCACAGTAGTCGCAATTTGCTTGTCGCGCATCAGATAGGAAGCAACGCCGTCTTGCACCATCAATGCGTCTAGCGCATCTGCAGCTTCATCATCGCCGGTAACGGACAACAGCCCTACTTTACCGCCTAATGAGGCGATATTGCGGGCAACGTTTGCTGCTCCACCTGCCCGCTGGTCGATACGGGCGATTTTCGCCACCGGTACAGGAGCTTCAGGAGAAATACGGGATACATCGCCAAACCAATAGCGGTCGAGCATCACATCTCCGACAACAAGGACTTTGGCTTGTGCGAAACGGGATTTGAGGGTTTCTTGTTGGAACTTGGTTACCATACTGGCTCCATTAAAATCTCTGTGTAAGGCTTGTTATCAAATTATTGATCTAACAGCCTAAAAATATCTTGAGGCGCATATACCTGTATATGGCTTTCTGAACCAAAAGCCTGTCCACGATACTGCAACAACGCTGCTTTCAGCATGACTTGCGCCAATTTTTCGACAGCAAGCGGACGTTGGCTGTTCATCAGACCGATACGGTTGAATCCATGCAAAATCTGCTCGGCAATTTTCTCACCCAAGCGGTCGCTGTTCGGACGAATCAGCAATGACGGGCGAAAAATAATAAGGTGCGGAAAATTCGAAGCGATAATTGCTTGTTCCAATTCGCCCTTCATCCGTTGATAAAACAGGCGTGAAGCAGAATTTGCACCGGAAGCGGAAAGCAAAACCAAAGCATTGACGCCGTTCTGCCTAGCTACTTTGGCAAATTCAAGATTCGCTTCATAATCGATTGCCCATTGCGCTTCTTTACTTCCTGCTGCTTTCAGGGTTGTTCCCAAGCAGGCAAACAATACATCACCCTGTACTTCATCGCGCCAATCATCAGTCTGAGAAAAATCAATCTGATGGCTATTTAGCTTTTGGTGGGTAAAATCAGGATGTCTGCGACCGAAGCAGTCAATAGACTCAATCTCTGAACTGGTTGCAAGCAGAGGCAACAAGGATTTTCCTGTTGCGCCTGTCGCGCCAATCACAATCGCCTTCATACTTCAGACGGCCTTAAGCATTCGCCACCCGGTTCACTTCACGCAATACGGCTACCGGATCGGCAGCTTTGGTTACCGGACGGCCCATTACCAAATAGGTTGAACCTGCAGCCAAGGCTTCAGCCGGTGTCATAATACGGCGTTGGTCGTCATTATTGCCGGCAACGTCCAAGCGGATGCCCGGTGTTACCAAGACAAAATCCTGTCCCAATTCACGGCGCAATGGTGTGGCTTCTTGAGCGGAACATACCACGCCGTCCAAGCCTGAACTTTGCGCCAGTTTCGCCAAGCGGATGACTTGTTCTTCAGGGGCAATGTTCAAACCGATTTCTGCCAAGTCGCTTTGTTCCATGCTGGTCAACACGGTTACGCCGATCAAGAGCGGCTTGGTTTGATATCCGGCAACGGCTTCTGCTGCAGCTTCCATCATGCGGCGGCCACCGGAGGCGTGCATATCGACCATCCAAACGCCCATATCGGCAGCAACTTTACAGGCCTGAGCGACTGTGTGGGGAATATCGTGGTATTTCAAATCGAGGAAAAGTTTGAAACCTTGATTGATTAAGCTTTCCGCTAAATTACGGCCGGTTGCGGTAAACAGCTCTTTGCCGATTTTGATTTGACACAGTGTCGGGTCAAGATTGCGGATAAATCCGAGCGTATCTTTTTCGTTGGCAAAATCAAGGGCGACGATAACGGGGGTCCGTTGTTGCTGAGTTTGGAAGTCGGAGATCAAAGGATTCATAAGATGCCTGCGGATAAACGGTTATAGCTTCGATTTTAACAGCTTTTGTACACAAAAGGCCGTCTGAAAATATTTTTTCAGACGGCCTCATGATTTTACTTCGGCAAAACTTATTTGCCCAAACCTTTCAATACTTCGGCTTTCACGGCTTCTACTGCTTGAGTGCCGTCAACTTTGATGTATTTAGGCGCGTGTTCGCCTTCCAGTTTGCTGTAGAAATCAACCAAAACTTCGGTTTGCTCGTGGTAAACGGCAAGGCGTTTTTTCACGGTTTCTTCTTTGTCGTCGTCGCGTTGAATCAAATCTTCGCCGGTTACGTCGTCTTTGCCTTCGACTTTAGGCGGGTTGTAGGTAACGTGGTAAGTACGGCCGGAAGCCAAATGCACGCGGCGGCCGCTCATGCGGTCGACAATCACGCTGTCAGGCACATCGATTTCAACCACGGCATCCAAATCCACACCGGCTTCAACCATGGCTTCGGCTTGTGCCAATGTGCGTGGGAAACCGTCAAACAGGAAACCGTTTTTGCAATCGTCTTGGGCGATGCGTTCTTTCACCATGCCGATGATGATGTCGTCGCGCACCAAACCGCCTTCATCAATAATTTTTTTTGCTTCCAAACCCAGCGGAGTGCCTGCTTTGATGGCCGCGCGGAGCATGTCGCCGGTAGAGATTTGAGGAATGCCGAATGCGGCGGTGATGAATTGAGCCTGTGTGCCTTTGCCGGCGCCTGGTGCGCCCAACAATAATACTTTCATGATGAGTCCTTTTGGTTGACGGATTTAATGTTCAGATAATTTTACACGCCTTGCGTTTATCGTTCAAAACTTCAGACGGCCTGTTCTGCACCAAAGTGCTGCCACGCATCATCGCGCATTTCGATAAACCAGCTGTCTTCGGGGAAGCGTTCCAATGCGTCTTTCAACGTGGAAAGTAGGTTTTGGGACAAGGCTTTTGCCAAATATTCTTCCTCGTTGGCTTCTGCCGCTTTATCCGGCTGTTGCGCTAAACCGAGGGCGCGTGTCCGATGGCCGTGTGCCAGATAGTTGAGCGCAATCACTTTTTGTGCCCAAAGCTGGGGAATATCAGGGCTTTCCTGCAACAACACCGATAAAATCGATACGGCGACCGCCAACCGTCCGCCGGTCATGCGCAAATCTAAGGATTGGTTGGGCGGCAGGGTGCTGAGCATTTCTGCCATGCGAAACCAAAATTCGCCGCTGGCCTCGTCGGGCGCGGCCACTTTCAACATTTCGTAGTTGAACTCTTGATCGTCGTCTTTGACCAGCAAAGCGACATCGGCAAGCAGTTTTTGTTCGTCACGGCTCAAATGGCGTAAATCATTCATGTTTTTTCCTTTCAGACGGCCTCGAACACAGCCCTTACCCTGTCCAAATCTTCCTGCGTATCCACGCCGGCGGCTGGCGCTTCTTGGGCAATTTCAACGGCAATCGGATA
>NZ_CATNVN010000169.1:0-3786 GCF_951230505.1 uncultured Neisseria sp. | reverse complement strand
GACACTGGATTTTGATTCCAGCATGCGAAGGTTCGAATCCTTCCTCCCCAGCCAACACCCTTTATTGGGGAGTCGTCAAGCGGTTAAGACACTGGATTTTGATTCCAGCATGCGAAGGTTCGAATCCTTCCTCCCCAGCCAAATAAAAGCGTGTAAGTTTTCTTACACGCTTTTTTATGCTCAGAGCGCAATAACGCTGAAAAACTTTTTTTTACCCGTCTTTACGCGTATAATCGCGTAATTAGTGTCTTAGAAATAGGGCGAAGGGAAGCGTAATGTTTTCTGCGCGTAAATCAAATCTAGAATCAGGTGAAGATATGGCTGCTTATGACAGTTTAATGGTGTTTACCGGTAATGCAAATCCGGAATTGGCGCAACGTGTTGTCAAACATTTGGATATTTCACTCGGTGAAGCCACCGTTTCCAAATTCTCTGATGGCGAAGTAGCCATTGAATTGTTGGAAAATGTGCGTGGTCGCGATGTGTTTATTTTGCAACCTACTTGTGCGCCAACCAATGACAACCTGATGGAAATTTTGACGATGGCCGATGCACTTAAACGTGCTTCTGCCGGTCGTATTACTGCCGCGATTCCTTACTTTGGCTATGCGCGTCAAGATCGTCGTCCTCGCTCTGTTCGTGTACCGATTTCTGCTAAATTGGTAGCGAATATGTTGTACTCTGCAGGTATCGACCGCGTATTGACTGTTGACTTGCATGCCGACCAAATTCAAGGGTTCTTTGATATTCCGGTAGATAATATTTATGCCACCCCGATTTTGTTGAACGACATTAAACAACAACGTATCGAAAATCTGACTGTTGTCAGCCCTGATATCGGTGGTGTTGTACGTGCACGTGCTGTTGCTAAATCTTTAAATGCTGATTTGGCCATTATCGACAAACGTCGTCCTAAAGCCAACGTGGCTGAAGTGATGAACATCATTGGCGATATCCAAGGTCGTACTTGCTTGATCGTAGATGATATGATCGATACGGCAAATACTTTGTGTAAAGCAGCTGTCGCCCTGAAAGAGCGCGGTGCAGATCGTGTATTGGCATACGCCAGCCATGCAGTATTCTCCGGTGAGGCAGTGAATCGAATTGCTTCTTCCGAAATTGACCAAGTAGTTGTAACAGATACGATTCCACTGTCTGAAGCAGCTAAAAAATGTGAACGCATCCGTCAAGTAACTATTGCCGGTTTGCTGGCTGAAACGGTACGCCGTATCAGCAATGAAGAATCCGTCTCATATCTTTTTAATGAAGAAGTGATGACAGGCAGCATGTTGCTGCCATAACCCGATGTCGTCTTAAGCTGGTCGCGGCCGATGACGACGATTTTATCTAAATTGGAGTATTAAACATGACTTATGAAATTCAAGCCTCTGTTCGCGAAGCCCAAGGCACTGGTGCGAGCCGCCGCCTGCGTCGCGAAGGCCAAATCCCTGGCATCCTGTACGGTGAAGGTCAAGAGCCTGTTGCTATCGCTGTAGACCACAAAACTGTATTCTACGCATTGGAAAAAGAATCTTTCCATACTGCTTTGATTAAACTGTCTTTGAACGGTGAAACTAAAGACGTTATCGTGCGTGACTTCCAAATGCACCCATTCCGTCGCGAAGTTCAACACATCGACTTCCAAGCTGTAAAAGCTGATCAACCTGTACGTATCCGCGTTCCTCTGCACATTGTTAACGCTGAAAACTCTCAAGCTGTTAAATTGCAAGGTGGTCGTGTATCTCTGTTGAACACTTCTGTTGAAGTAGTTGCTTTGCCTGCAAACATTCCTGCTTTCTTGGAGTTGGATTGTGCATCAGTAGTTGCCGGCGACATTCTGCACTTGTCAGACATCAAATTGCCAGAAGGTGTTGAAAGCGTTTCTCTGAAACGTAACGAAAACCTGGCTGTTGCTACTGTTACCGGTAAAAAACGCTAATAGGTAGTTAAGATAAGAAAACCGTATCAGATTTATCTGATACGGTTTTTGTTTTGCATATAAAATCATTTGCTATAAAACTAGGTCAAATGTAACAGCATATGTACTTTATAAGATTGAAGCAATTTCATTGCGAAGTTTATTAAGAAAGCGGCCATGCCGTACCCATTGTGCGGCCGATTCATAATCCTGTTGTTCAAATGCTTGTTGTAAATCTTGATATAGGTTGCTTTGTACTTCTTGGATTTCTTGATCCAGCGCTCGGATGGCATCATGGTTTTGTTCCATTTGTGCATCCATCAATGTTTCTCGCCATTCCATCTGCTGCATGAGGAATTCTGGTGAAAACGAAGTGTGTTCAGGTGCATCAGCATCGATATTTTGGCTTTTCAAGAGATAAGCAGCCCGATCAATAGGGTTTTTTAATGTGCGGTAGGCATCATTAATTGTAGAAGACATCATAACGGCTTGTTTCTGCTCAAAAGCAGAAGCAGAAGCAAATTTATCAGGATGAAAACGGGCAGCTAAAGCTCGATAGGTCTGTTCGAGTGCTTCGATATCAATATTGAAAGATGGCTCAAGCTGGAAGAGGTTGAAGTATTGAGACATGATATTAAAGGGAAAAAATCTAAAGAAGAGGATTATTTTACGATATAATCCGGAAACTGTTTATACGAAAGGAAAACAATATGACCAGTAAGGTGCAACACAATAAAGGCAAGATACGAGACAATGCCTTAAAAGCCTTAGTCAAATCTGATTTGTTCCGACACAAAGTAGAACGGAAAAGAAAAGGCAAAGGTAGCTACAACAGGCAGGAAGCGAAAAAATGGCGGGATGGTTTTGATACTTTCCCGCCATTTTTTATATTTTAAACGTGGAAGCTCTCGCCGCAGCCACAAGAGTCTTTGACATTCGGGTTTTCAAATTTGAAACCTTCCTGCAAACCTTCTTTGGTGTAATCGACTTGAGTGCCGTCCAGATAAACCAAGCTTTTGGGGTCGATATAAATGCGCGCGCCGTGTTCTTCAAAAATCAGGTCGTCCTCGTTCGCTTCATCGACAAATTCAAGGTTGTATGCCATACCTGAGCAGCCGCTGGTTTTCACACCCAAGCGCACGCCCAAGCCTTTGCCGCGTTTAGTCAGGTAGTTATTGATGTATTTGGCTGCGTTTTCTGTGATGGTAATCATACTTTTTTCCTCATTTCGCAATTATTTTCTGTTTGCCAGTTTTTATTTCAGACGGCCTCTTGATTTTCAGGCTGTCTGAAAACGCTGTTTTGCCCACTCTATTGCAGCGTCAATGGCAGCTTTTGCTTGCGGACTGTTTTTCCAACAGGTCGAGCCGGTCAATTTTTCGCCCTGTTCCAAAATATTATCCAAATCCGCTATCGCCAGTTTGGCAACATCATCCAACCCCATTTGCTGCAAACGCTGCAATACGGTTTTGCCTATGCCTTTGACGGCAAGTAGGGATTGGGCTTCTTCATCGGTAAAAGGCATTTCGTCTCCTTTGATTTTGCAGACGTATCGATAAATATAAGCCTATGGCTTATTGCCCTCTCCCTAACCCTCTCACGCGGGGAGAGGGAATAGATTGGCAGGCAGTCCCAAATTTGGTGACAACTACAAAAGGATTAAGCCTCTGTGTCCTCAATTCACCCTGTCTGTTTAAAAGGTGAACAAACCGTTATGTTTGCTTTTCCTGAAAACTCTAAGACTTTCAGAAATCCTGTGAACGTCTGCCGACAAAGCACCCACTAATCGGATTATTTGTTTTCCTGACGTTTGCGATAGTCGGCAACAGCCGCTTTTACCGCATCTTCAGCCAAGATGGAGCAGTGGA
>NZ_CATNVN010000168.1:0-3876 GCF_951230505.1 uncultured Neisseria sp. | reverse complement strand
CTTTTTCTCACACTTATTTCTTCCAATACGCCGGAGTAAACAAAATTAAAACAGTAAAAATCTCCAAACGTCCCAACAACATCACAGCCGTACACAGCCATTTCTGCACATCGCTCAGCGCAGCATAATTATGCGACGGACCGACTGCACCCAAGCCCGGCCCTGCATTGGTAATACAGGCAATGACTGCCGTGAAGGCGGATAAAAAGTCCAAGCCTGCGGCCATCAGTAAAAAGCTGAATACGATGACCGTCATAAAGTAAATAAAAATGAACGACATAACGGTCAGCGCCATACGATCCGGAATAGAACGGTTGTTGACCTTTACCGTACGAACCGCACGCGGGTGCAGCAAAATCAACATCTCGCGCAAGCTGAATTTGAACAACACCAATGCACGCACGTTTTTAATACCGCCACCCATAGAGCCTGAGCTTGCCAAGACGTTCGACAGGAAAAACATCCATAACGACACAATCAGCGGCCATTGTGCAAAGTCGGTATTGGAGAAACCGCTGGCCAATCCTATAGACACAAAGTTGAAGCTGACAAAACGCAAAGCTTCGCCAAGGCTTTGGTACACGTCCTGCTGCCACAGATACAATGCCGAAATCAAAATACTGCCCGACAAAACCAGCAGCATGGTGCGGCATTCTTCATCCTTCCAATACACCCGCCAAGAGCGGTTGCCCAGCGCAGTAAAATGGCTGGCAAAATTGATACCGCCCCAGACAGTAAAAAACATCAACGTCCATTCGACTGCCACAGAATCAAAATAGGCAACGCTGTCATCATGTGTCGAAAAACCGCCCAAGGCCACTGCCGACATCGCATGGCACAAGGCATCAAACCAACCCATACCGGCAATATGCAAGGATACAAAAGCCGCAGCAGTTGTCAGCGCATAGGCAAACCATAGCCGTTTGGCCACTTGCGAAATGCGGGGCGCCATCTTACTTTCTTTATCCATACCCGGAATTTCCGCTTTGAAGAGCTGCGTGCCCCCCACGCCCAACATCGGCAAAATCGCCACAGCCAGTACGATAATACCCATACCGCCAAGCCAGTTGAGCATGTGTCGCCAAAAGTTTACCGACGGTGCCAACGTATCCAAACCAGAAATCACTGTTGCCCCCGTTGTCGTCAGCCCCGACATCGCCTCAAAAAACGCATCGGTAAAACTCATGGACGGCATATAGAAATAAATCGGCATCGCCGCCACGACGGCAAAGGCCAGCCATAGCATCAATACCAGGGTAAATCCGTCACGCGGCCGCAACTCACGGTTGAAACGCAAAGTCAGCACCCAAGTAACGCACGACACCAGCAATACCGTCAAAGCCGTATAGGCAAACACGAGAAACGCGCTGTCGTGATAAAAATACGACATCAGTGTCGGCACGGCCAACAGCAGTGAAAACAACAGCCCCAGCTTGGACAATACATGGACAATCGGCATCACCTTGCTTACCGCACTGCCCAATCTGAAACCCTTATGCAGATACATCATATTCCTATCATCAGAAAACAAAATATTCAGACGGCCTCATGAAAAAAGGCCGTCTGAAACCGCATATTTTATCAAAATGCCGCAATCCCGTGATAAAGAAAAACAAAAAACACTTGCCTGCTCTTTTTCTTAGAGTATAATGTTATACCATAACACTCACTGGAGAAAGAAATGAAACCCGATATCCACCCAGACAACTATCGCACCGTCCTGTTTTACGACAGCGGCGCAGACCAAGGATGGCTCATCCGTTCATGCGCCAATACCCACGGAAAAACCATGGTTTGGAAGGACGGAGTAGAGTATCCCCTCTTTTCGCTTGATACTTCTTCCGCGTCCCACCCGGTGTACACAGGCAAACAACGCAATGTCAATATCGAAGGCCGCGCCAGCAAGTTCAACCAACGTTACCAATCCATGATGTCTTCCTTCAGAAAGGATAAATGATGCAAGTCCTCTCATCCCTAAAAACTGCAAAAAAACGACACCGCGACTGCCAAATTGTCCGCCGAAAAGGCAAAGTGTACGTCATTTGCAAGAGCAACCCCCGCTTTAAAGCACGCCAGCGTTAAGCAGCCCAACCCATATTTCAATGTAACTCTCTGAATTTTCCGCACTTTCGTTTACCTCTAGCGCAAGTGCGGCTTTTTTTCAAACGGCATTAATCATTCATATCAAAACTACAAAAAATCCTGCCATACTCCCGGAAACAGGAAGAAAAAGTAAATAATGGTTATCCCTATTGTGAAGCCATAAAGATATTTATAACATGCCGCTACATTCTTCCTTCAACACTGACCATAGGAGTCAAAAATGAAAGTAAAAGCCCTGCTTGCAATTGCCGCCGCCATGAGCCTCGCTGCCTGCGCCGCACCTGAAGCCTATCGCCATGACCATGGTCAACGTCATGAGCACAATCATGACCACGGACGTGCACACGATCATGATGCCCGTGTTCAATCATTCAGCTGCGAAAACGGCCTGTCTGTACAAGTCCGCAACCTGAGCACCAACCAAGTTGAACTGCGTCTGGACGACAAAGTTGCCACCCTTTCTTCTGCCGTTGCAGGTTCAGGCGAACGCTATGTTGCCAACCAAGGCCTGTTCGGCAAAGGCGCTGAATGGCATCAAAAAGGCAGCGAAGCATTCTTCGGCTTCACTGACCCATACGGCAACAAAGTAGAAACTTCTTGCTCTGCCCGCTAATTTCTACTTAGCGATAGAATAGCTAAAGGCCGTCTGAAAACTTGTTTCAGACGGCCTTTTATATTGGATAAAACGAAAGTCCGTTTAAAGATAAAATGTAAATATGAGGCTATTTGAAGGTTCAAAACACATCGAATAAGTAATACCCTTTGAAAGGTGCCTTCTACGACAATACATTATTTCAAAATCATTAAATATGTATCCAACTTAATTTAAAACTTTTTCCAAGATTTCTTTAAGGTTTTCATCATCTTCATCCAAAATTAATTTTTCTGAAATATTATGAAGACAATGTTCCAAATCAATGGCTAAGGCTACTTGGTTTTGATAGGATAATTTTGGATAGAGTTCAAGTAAAACCCAATAAATGCATATACTATCATTTGAGTAAAAAATATTTGAAACGAATGGAAGTAATATATCTTGTCGTTCTACAAAGATTTCGACAATTTCACTAAAAACAGGAAAGTTCGCATCTCCCAACCATCCAGAGAGCCACTCCCCCATCTCAATTAATTCCTCATCGTTGCAGTCCTTAATTTTTTTGCAAGCCTTAATGTCAAACTTATCTTTAGGGCACATATAATACCTCATTGTTTTATTAAAGACTTACGAATACAGAATTGTAATGATTGATCTCAATTCTAGACAAATGATTATTCGTCATTCCTATATCCTCAACAAATTTTCTCTGAAGTAAGAGTTATTTTGTGCAATTAAACTCCTATCCCACAATAACTTGAAACCCTATCCTGTATTTTACCTAAATCACAAATCCCAATTACCCTTCAAAATCTATTTGCTCCACGAAACAGATTCAATAAACAAAGGCCGTCTGAAAACCTATTACCAAAGTTTTCAGACGGCCTTTATCTTAGACCAAACAATTAAGCGTAATGTCTGTCTTCGCCTTTGCCATCAACGTTGTCGGCACAACGTTTACAGATGGTTTCATGGCCTGCAACTACGCCTACATCGTGGGTATAGTGCCAGCAGCGTTCGCATTTTTCACCATCGCTGGCTTTAGCGGTTACAGCAAGTTCATTACCTACTTTCACTTCAGCTTTAGACACCAGCAAAGCAAAACGCAATTCTTCGCCCAAAATGTTCAGATAGTCGGCAATTTCTTCCGGAGCCGTAATTTCGGTTTCGGCTTGCAA
>NZ_CATNVN010000167.1:0-3904 GCF_951230505.1 uncultured Neisseria sp. | reverse complement strand
TGAATCACGCCGCCGAAACCGCGTTCGCGGTGCGGCAGGACGATGCACGACAAACCCAGCATCGCGCAGCCGTACACCGCCGACATCGCCGAGAGCAGTATGCAGCAGGTCAAAAGCAGCGCGAAGTTCTGCGTTATGTCGGTACAGGCCATCAGCCCGAACACGGCCGAAAGCCCCAGCGTCGCCGCCAGCAGCCAGCCGCGAAACCGCCCGAACCGCCCCGCTGGCTGCCGCTCCATCAGTGTGGCAAACAATACCTTCGCTGCTTCGATACTGCCGATTAAATGAATCCAGCTCAGTTGGTTCAGGCTGTAACCGTGATTTTTCAAAATAGCGACCAGCGCGACCAGATAAAAACCGGTTAGCGTGAATTTGTAAGTGCTGCCGCCGATAAGCAACAGCCAGTCGCGTGAGTTTGGGGAAGTCTGATTGTCGGACATCACATGATTCTTTTGAAGATGAGGCAAATAAAGGGACAAGGCCGTCTGAACATATTGGGTGGCAATACTTGATTTGTATTTAAATAGGTTTAGTATCTTTTCGGACGGCCTTCAACGCTTCTTCTGCGCGAAGTAGGGCGGTTGTTTCATCTGCTTCGACGATGTAGTTCACGCCCAGCGCGGGGCCGAGTTTGGAAGATTGTTCGCGGAAGAACGCCAATTGCGCCGCGTCGGGTTCGATAAGGAGCATGGCGGCGCAGCGTTCGGACAGTTGCGGCCGATGTGCCTTTATCCATTCGATGTAAGTTTTGCGGTCGGCAATGCGCTGTTCGTCGCTCACCTGCCGCCGCATCGGGGTGCAGACGGTGGCTAAGCGGCGGTTTTGGCTTAACAGGGTTTCGAATTCGGCCAGCCAGTCGGCGAAGTCGGCGACGTGGGTCAGGTCGGTCAGGTAGATGGTGCCTTCGGGCAGGGTTTTGGCGGGGGTGAAGTAGTGCATGGGATTCCTTTGGGTGTTTTGGAGGAATAAACGGTAGGTCGGGCATAAATGTCCGACCTATGTTTTTTCAGACGGCCTCTATCATTTCAGCTTCATTTAAAACTTCCATTCCGCGCTCACGCCCACGCTTCTGGGACGTTGGTAGAGCGCGTCTTGGCGGTCGGCGCTGGAAAT
This sequence comes from uncultured Neisseria sp., assembly GCF_951230505.1. Classification (NCBI taxonomy): domain Bacteria; kingdom Pseudomonadati; phylum Pseudomonadota; class Betaproteobacteria; order Neisseriales; family Neisseriaceae; genus Neisseria; species uncultured Neisseria sp. The sequence continues at coordinate 2,791 of NZ_CATNVN010000167.1, read as the reverse complement.
GAATATGGGTTGGCGGCGGTTGAACACGTTGTCGGCATAGAGCGAGATGCGGCCTTGTTTGAAGTTGTAGGCGGTGTAGAGGTTGACTTGGTTGTATGCGCCGATTTTGCCTGATTCGGCATTGTCGGCAGCGGAGTAGTAGCTGCCGTAGAAGCGCACGTCGCCGCCGGCTTCCCAACCTTTGTCGTTCAGGTATTTCACGCCGATGTTGGCGGTGTATTTGGGCGCGCGGCCGAGTTTGTTGCCTTCGATGCCGCTGTCGGGATAGCTTTTAATTTTGGTGTTGAGTAGCCCCAGTCCGGTGGTGAGTTTCAGGCTGTCGGTCGCCTGCCAGTCGGCGGCGAGTTCCGCGCCGTAGGTATAGACTTTTTTGGCGTTGCGGATGACGACGGAGTTGGTGCCGAGATAGAAGGGAAGCTGCATGTCGCGGTAGTGGTTCAGGAACAGGTTGCCGGAGAGTTGCAGGCGGCGGTCTGCGCTGCGCCAGCGGGTGTACCACTCGTAGTTGTTCACATATTCTGGCTCGTAAGTGTAGGTTACGACAGGGCGGCCGAAGGTGATGCCCGCGCCGCCGGGGTTGTAGCCGCGTGCGGCTTTGATGCCGCTGACCCATTGGTCGGTGGGTTTGAAGGCGATATCGATTTTGGGCAGGAACACGGTCTGGCCTTTGTCTAAATCAAGGTGCAGCGCGCCGCTGCCGCCGCTTCGTTTGTGCGTTTCTTTTTCAATGCGGGCGGCGGCCGTGATGTCCCATTTTTCGCTGGGGCTGTATGTGGTTTCGGCAAACATGGCACGCACGCTGTTGCGGTCGTCAAAGGTGTTGCGACCGCCGATGCTGCGGATGTCCACCCATTCGTCTTGTTTGCTGCGGAAGTAGTGCAGTCCGGCAAGGCCTTTCAGACGGCCTTTGTTGGAAAAATGCAATACCGGCTCCCATTGCAGTTCGCGGCCTTTGAGTTCGGCGGGCACGCCTTGCGGGCTGACGGTCATCGGCAGGTGCAGCCGCTCGTTGTGGTAGCGGCCGTAAACCAGTTTGTTTTCCAGTTTTAGATAGTCGTTAAGCTGCCACGATACGTCCCAGATGCCCGATGTCGAGCCGGTTACGAACACGGGTTTTTCTTTTAAAAAACGGCGGCTGGCGGTGTTGCCCATGATTTCGTTTTGCGGCGCGCGCGAACGGATGTGGTTCAGCGTCAGGCGGCTGTAAAAATCGGGATGGTTTTCGGGCGTGAGCAGGAGTTTGAAGCGCACGTTGGTGTTTTCCACGCGGCGCGGGTTGCCGGTCGGTTCGTAGGACACGAATGGCTCATAGCTTTCGCGCTGCTGCCGCTCCGCGCTCAAGCGGAAGGCAAGGTTGTTTTTTACAATCGGACCGGACACTACGCCGGCGATGTTGCGCGTTTTCTGGTTGCCCAAACCCAAGCGCAGCGCGCCTTCCCATTCGTCGGTCGGGTCTTTGGAACGCATTACCACCGCGCCCGCCACCGCGTTCTGCCCGCGCACATGGCTTTGCGGCCCGTGCAAGACTTCCACTTGCTGCATATCCCACAGCGACTGCGTGCCGAAGGCGTATTCATTGTAAGTGGCGGAGCGGCCGTCTATGGACAGGTTCAGGCGCGGCCGCGTGCCCGCGAAAAATGCCACCGCGCCGACGGCGGGGCCGGAGCCGTCCACGCCGCGCATGGTCGGTAAATCGTTGCCGCTGCCTAAGTCCACCGTATTCACGGTTTGTTTCAGCAGGTCGGTGGCGGAAAGATTGTGGCCGCTGCGGTCGATGTTCGGCGCGGTGAAAACGCGGTTGGACGTGGCGGTTTCAAAGCCGCTGCGGTTGGTGCGTTCGCCGGTGACGACGACTTCTTCCAACTGCACCTGTTCCGCATCTTGCGCCGCATCGGCGGCATAAATCCATTCGGAGGCGAAAGCGGCAGCAAGCAGCAGCGGCAGGCGGCGGAGGGTGTGTTTCTGCATTTCCTTATCCTTTCAGACGGCATACGTCGGGGTGGATTGAACATCAGGTAATCCAATTGCTCCGTCAGTATGCAAATATTTGTGTTTACACATTTACATAAAATAAACTATTAATGTAAAGTATAAGAAATAAGAAACAGGAATGCAAGTGTTTATCATTCACTTTACTTCCCTCTTATCTTGTGAATCGCCCAAAAAAAATCTCTCTCCTATTTTTGGGAGAAGGTTGGAGGGGGCAGATTCTGTAATCTTCATGAATTTGGCCTGCTAAGCATCCAATAGCCCTCATTCGCAGGGCGGCGCGGAGGGATAAGGAAAGAGGCCGTCTGAAAGCCGCCATATTGCCATTGCCGCCGTGGGGAAATATGATGAGTATCCGACTTGCGGATAACTTTAATGAAAAACCTTTATGAATAAAATCAAAATCTTCTTACCGTCATGACCGCCATCAAACAACAAACCATCGCCGACACCGCCCGCCGCCTATTCCGCGAACATGGCTTTTCCGCCGTATCCGTAGGCAGCATCTGCGCCGAGGCCGCCGTCAGCCGCGTTACTTTTTACAAATATTACAGCGGTAAAAACGCACTTTTGCAGGCAATCGTTACCGAGCAGAAAAACTACGTCCGTGCCGAATTTGAAAATCTGCTTAAACGGCAATGCAGCTTGCGCGAAGCTGCCGAGGCTGTGTTTTCCCTGCAAAAACAATCATTTGAAGAGCTTTATTCCGCCGTTTTCCTGCGCGACATCGAAGAGAATACCGATTTAGAGCTGGAGCGGTTTTTCCACGAATTGAACGAAGAAAAATACGCCTTTATGCGCG
>NZ_CATNVN010000166.1:0-3919 GCF_951230505.1 uncultured Neisseria sp. | reverse complement strand
GCCTTTTTGCAACGTGTCGAGCAGGCACGTACCCGACTGTTGGCAGACGATGGCGCGATTACCCAATTTATGGCAGATTTTCCGCAAGCTGATGCCGGCAAATTACGCACCTTGATCCGCAACACTAAAAAAGAACAGGAACAAAACAAACCGCCGAAAAACTTCCGTGCGCTGTTCCAAGAAATTAAAGCAGTGATGGAGGCCGGTCAATCCGACGCTTCAGAAGAAGGGCAGGATTGGGAAGAATAAACCTTAAGGCCGTCTGAAAACCGATTGCAGGTTTCAGACGGCCTGTATCGTAATACCGAAGGAGGATGACCATGAAATTTCGCCACTCTGCAACCGCCTTGCTGATTGGTGTATTGACCCTCAATGGATGTACTACCGATCTTTGGGAAAGAAATAACCCTTTCCATCAAACCACAACTGAAAAAACCGTTGCCAAAGACAATATTCACGCATTTGGCGTGGTTGCCAAAGACAATACGCAACTGGAAACAGGCAGCTTGGTCATGATGGGTGGAAAATATTGGTTTGTCGTTAATCCTAGAGATTCGGCCAAATTGAAGGCGGTTTTGGATGCAAAGCTGAGCAAACGATTTCAAATGGTTCGGCAAAATCCAAAACAGGTGTATGAGGCTTTGCCGGTCGAATTGAAATCCCCTGAAGCGCAAACTTTCCGCTCGAATTTCTGCCTGCGTTACGATACTCAAAAAGCTGCCGAGATTGCCAAGTTAAAACAGCTGGCGTTCAAGCCGGTCGAACTTGATGGTAAAACTGTCTACACACGGTGTATTTCTACCGAAGGTCATTATTATGCAACGCCGAAAAATGTTGCCGAAGACCGCCGTTTTGACACTGCCGTCCCGGTCAGAATTTATTATGTGGAAACCAAAAAAAGTACCGATGTTCGGAAGTTGACGGGGAATATCCTGAAAACGCCATTTACATTGGCTTTGGACGCAGTCGGCGTAGTGATAGCAGGCTCATATGTCGTGATCGGTGAAATTATCGATGCTTCACGCAAATAATATCCAAGGCCGTCTGAAAACGGATTGCAGGTTTCAGACGGCCTCCTCCTTAAAATAAATGCTTAAAAAAATTAATTTTCTCTCTATTTAATCCCACACACCATGTCCGTCAAAATCCAAACACGTTCCATTAATCCGACTGTTTTTAACGACTTGCTCACTGCCGGTACCGATCCTTTGATTGCGCGGCTGTGTGCTGCGCGTGATGTGCAAAGTCCGGCCGAGTTGGACGACAAGCTTGCTGCGCTTTTGCCGTATCAAACGCTGACAAACTGCGAAGCCGCCGCCGTCCGTTTGGCGGATGCGATTGAGCGTCAGGAAAAAATCCTGATTGTCGCCGACTACGATGCCGACGGTGCGACAGCGTGTTCCGTCGGTATGAGCGGTTTGGCGGCGATGGGGGCGAAAGTGGATTTCCTTGTGCCCAACCGCTTTGAGCACGGCTACGGCTTAACGCCCGAGCTGGCTGAAATCGCCGCCACGCAAGGCGTGGATTTATTGGTGACGGTGGATAACGGTATCGCCAGCATTGCAGGCGTGGCGCGTGCGCAGGAATTGGGTTTGGATGTGATTGTGACCGACCACCATCTGCCTGCCGAGACCGTGCCCGACTGCATCATCGTCAATCCGAACCAAAAAGGCTGCGGTTTCCAAAGCAAAAGCTTGGCGGGCGTGGGCGTGATTTTTTATGTGTTGATGGCTTTGCGCGCCGAACTGCGCCGCCGCAATTATTTTTCAGACGGCCTGAAAGAGCCGAATCTGGGCGACCTTTTGGATTTGGTCGCACTCGGTACCGTTGCCGATGTCGTTACTTTAGACCACAACAATCGTATCCTCGTATCGCAAGGGTTGAAACGGATGCGTTTGGGTAAAATGCGCCCCGGTATCCGTGCCTTGTTTGAAGTGGCACGGCGTGATTGGCGCAAGGCTCAGCCGTTTGATATGGGTTTTGCACTGGGACCGCGCATCAACGCGGCTGGACGGCTGGACGATATGTCGGTCGGTATTGCCTGCCTGTTGGCGCGAGATGATGCCGAAGCGCAGGAACTGGCGGCTCAGTTAAATAACCTTAATATCGAACGCCGCGAAATCGAGCAGTCTATGCTGCAAGACGCGTTGAATGATTTTCCCGAAATCCTGCCTCCAGGTCAGACGACTTTGGTGGCGTATCGCGACGACTTCCATCAAGGCGTGGTCGGTATTGTTGCCAGCCGCCTTAAAGACCGTTTTTATCGTCCGACCATCGTGTTTGCGCCTGCCGACAACGGCGAAGTGCGCGGTTCGGGTCGCTCCATTCCCAATCTGCACCTGCGCGATGCTTTGGACTTGGTGTCTAAACGCCATCCCGATTTGATTTTGAAATTCGGCGGACACGCAATGGCGGCGGGTTTGAGCATACTTGAACACAATATTCCCGCGTTTCAGACGGCCTTTGAAGAAGCCGTGCGCGAGATGGTGTGCGAAGACGACTTGTCGCAAACCTTCATCACCGACGGCAGCCTGCCTGCCCGCGATATTACGCTGGAACAGGCGCAGAACCTTGCCCGACACGTTTGGGGGCAGGGCTTCGCGCCACCGAGTTTTACCGATGAATTTCATGTTGTCCGCCAGCAGCCGTTGGGTGCGGAAGGCAAACACAAAAAAGTCTGGCTGCAAAAAGACGGCTATGAGTTTGAAGCCATGTTTTGGCGTTGTAGCGAAGACATTCCCGAATACATCCGTACGGTTTACCGCCCCGTTGCTAACGAATGGCGGAATAATCTCGAATTGCAGCTTTATATCGACTACTGGGAAGCCGCGTAAGCAAAGGCCGTCTGAAAAATGAAGAAACAAAAACCTTGGCTCGGCTTTTCATTGGCGCTGCTTGCCACCATGACTTGGGGATCGCTGCCGGTCATCGCCCAACAGGCCTTAAAAGCCGTCGATGCGCCCACGCTGGTGTGGATACGCTTTTTAGTGGCTTCGCTGGTGTTGTTTGCGTTGTTGGGGCTGACCGGCAAGCTGCCGAGGCCGTCTGAATTTTCCAAGCAAACTTTATTTTTATTGGTGTTGGGCATTATCGGCATTTCCGCTAACTTCGTGCTTGTTGCCATGGGTTTGCACTATATTTCGCCGACAACCACGCAGGTGTTGTGGCAACTCTCGCCCTTTACCATGATTTTGGTCGGCGTAGGCGTGTTTAAAGAAGCCTTTACGCACTGGCAAAAAATCGGCTTGATGCTTTTGCTGACGGGTTTGGTCATGTTTTTCAACGACAAATTCGGCGAACTTTTCAGTTTGGGCAGCTACGCGGTCGGGGTAATCATGGCGGCTTCGGGCAGCATGATTTGGGTGTGCTACGGCGTGGCGCAAAAACTTCTGTCCAAACATTTCAATTCGCAACAAATCCTGCTCATGATTTATTTTTGCAGCAGCTTTGTTTTCCTGCCGTTTGCTGAACCGTCACAAATCGCCCATATCGGCAATCCGTTTTTATGGGGCTGCTTTATCTATTGCTGCTTGAACACGCTGATCGGCTACGGTTCATTCGGCGAAGCACTCAATCATTGGGACGCTTCAAAAGTCAGTATCGTAACCACGCTGATTCCTGTATTCACCATGATATTTTCCACCATCGGCCATCATCTTGCCCCCGATTATTTTGCCGCTTCGGATATGAATATCGTCAGCTATGTGGGTGCCATGGTGGTTGTGGCCGGAGCCTTGCTGGCTGTGGCCGGAGAGAAAGTAATGGGGCTTTTTTTGAGAAAGATATAAAGCCTTTATTGCAAAACAGAATAAAGTAAGGCCGTCTGAAACAGGTTTCAGACGGCCTTTATAGTTAAAAAATCAGATTAATGAGAAACGGCAAATCAATAGAACCCTTCGCGTTCGACACGGGTGATGAT